>CALXBG010000047.1 GCA_944386485.1 uncultured Pygmaiobacter sp.
ATCAGCTCCACCGCCTTGTCCAGACTCTGACCCAGGGAGAGTTCGCTCGCCCCGGCAATATAAGTATTGCAGCGGTTGACCGGGATCAATACCCGGTCGGCGGGGCTGTCCGCCACCGCGCGGGCCATAAGGGAGGTGAATTCTCCCATCATGCTGTCGGCCATTACAATCCCGATCGGGCCGGCAATCAGCGCCGCCCGGCGGCAGCCCACGACCACCGCGTTTTCCCCGGTTGCAGCGGTGTCGGCGCCGGCGCGCAGCATTGCCGCCGTCGCCGCTGCGTTGGTGCCCACCGCATGGATCCGCGCCGGACAGCCGGCTGCCCGCAGCCGCTCAACAAGGGCGCGGCCGCAACCGCCGCCCTGCCCGTCAATTACCAGAAGCGTTTTCAAACAATGTCCTCCTCCAAAAAATTACATCAGCGGCGCGAAGAACCGGAAGATGATCTGCAGCAACCGGCGGTGCAGCGGGGTTGCGTTGACCTCCCGCAATGTAACCTCGTGCCCCACCGCAAAGCAATGCTCAATATCCCGGCGCACATCCCGCACGATCTCGCCACCGTAGAAAGCACAGCAGTTCTCGAAATGCAGATACAGACTGCGGAAATCCATATTTGCGCTGCCCACAATCGCGACGGCGTCGTCGCTGACATGCATCTTCGCGTGCAGGAACCCGGGGGTGTACTCATAGATCCGCACCCCGGCCAGCAACAGCTCCCTGTAATAGCTGCGGGTGAGCAGGTAGACATAGGGCTTGTCCGGTATGCCGGGGGTCACGATCCGCACGTCGACCCCACTCTTGGCCGCGAGGGTGAGGGCGGACTGCATCTCATAGTCGATCACCAGATAAGGGGTGGTAATGTAGACATACCGCTGCGCGCGGGAGATGACGTTGTGGTAGGCCGAGGCCGAGACGTTTTCGGCGTCCAGCGGGGTATCCGAGAAGGGCTGCACAAAGCTGTCGGTGACATAGTTGCCCCGCGGCAGGCAGGCGGCATAGTCGGGGGTCTGGCCGCTGACAAAGCTCCACATCCGCAAAAAGGTGATGCTCAGCGAGTAGACCGCCGGCCCGCGCAGCACAAAGGCGGTATCCTTCCAGTAGCCGAACCGCCGCCGGTAGTTGATGTACTCGTCGGCAAGGTTGAGCCCGCCGGTGAATCCGACCTCTCCATCAACGACGCAGATCTTGCGGTGATCGCGATGGTTGAGAAAGGTGTATTGGCTGATGTGGGGGGTAACCTTAACCGGGTTGAAGACCGCCGCCTGGATGCCATAGCTTCGCAGCGTCTGTTCATAGCCGTGCGGCAGGGTGAACAGACTGCCAAAGCCGTCCCAGATCACCCGCACATCCACCCCGTCAGCCGCCTTGCGGCGCAGAATCTCAAGGGTAGTATCCCACATCTTGCCGGGCTGGATAATGAAGTATTCCAGATAGATCGAACGGTGCGCCCGTTCCAGTTCGGCGAGAAAGCAGTCAAAAAATTCCTCGCCGCTGGGGAAGTAGCGGCAATCGGTGTCGCAGTAGAGCGGTGCCTCGGCGTTGCGGCACAGATAGGCAGCCTGCCGCGAGAGGGTCGCGTCCGCCCGCTCGAGCACATCCAGCAACGCCGGCTGGGGGACGATCGCGTCGCGGGACTGCCGCTCAATCCGCTCGAATGCCCGGGCGGTCTTGGGGGTCAGCCGCCGGTCGCCCCAGACCAGATACATCACCGCGCCGGTTACCGGCAATACGACGGTGATGATGATCCACATCAGCTTGTAGGAGGGATTGAGATCATCCTTTTCAAAGACGAAGATCAGCACCAGTACGCTGAGGATGATCATGATCGCATAGGTGTAAGGGCCAATGTTGCTGAACTGCCAGACCAGAAAGAAAAAACCGCCGATCTGGACGATGGCAAGCAGCGCGAAGATCAGACTGCGGCTGGTGAGAAATTTCAAAAAGCGCTGCAACCCAATCCCCCCTTCCTTTGGGACGAATTTCTAAACCCTATTTTAACACGCCATGTTTTTTTTGTACAGAAAAAGCCAAAAAACCCGGGAACCAGTCCCAGGGCGCAAAAAATTCAGCCGGCCTGTCCATATTCGGAAATCTGTACCGAGTTGAGCAGGATGGTCTCCCGCGGCTTATCGTTTTCGTCGGTGGCCTGCGCGGCGATCTCATAGACGACCTCCATTCCCTGGTACACCTGTCCGAAAACAGTACACCGGGAATCCAGATAGGGCGCGCCGCCGCAGCTGCGATAGGCGTCCACCACCTCCTGCCGCCAGCCGGCGGCGGTCATCTGCTGCGCCAACTCCTCCGATACGGTGTCGGCACCGGTCGCGACGATGAAAAATTGACTTGTGTTGGAGTCCTCGCCGGCGTTGGACATCGAGAGTGCACCGGTATAGTTGTGCAATGCATCGCTGATCTCGTCGTCAAAGGGCTCGCCCCAGATGCTCTGTCCGCCAGTACCCGTGCCGGTGGGATCCCCACTCTGGATCAAAAAATCCTCGATGACCCGGTGGAAGGTGAGTCCGTCATAAAAACCCTCCCGCGCCAGCGAGACAAAATTCTCCACCGCGAGCGGGGCCTGTTCGGGAAAGAGCACCGCGCGGATCTCCCCCAGGCTGGTGTCAAAAATCGCAACGGGGTCCTCCGCGCTGGGGGTGCGAAATTGAAGCTCGTCACTCTCGAAGACACGGACGCCGGCGCGGGAGCGCTGGCAGCTGCAGAGCAGCGCGCAGCCGGTCACAGCGAGAAGAACAGTATATAAAATTCTTCGCAGCAACGCGCATCACCTCACACGGGCCGCAGGCCGTTTGACCGGCGGCGGAGTTTGTCGGGAGAGAAAACCCAGAATTATTATAACTTGCCGCCAAAGGGGAAAGGTGAACGGCCTGTAAATTTTTTTGCGGAAATCCAGCGTGGTTTACCCTTGACAGCCTCGGTGGTTTGGGCTATGCTTTTATTGAAAAACCACGGTCTTTCCCCAGAGTTTCCGGGTGGGGAATTGCGCCGGGAAAGGCGGAAGAGATGGTGGACGGACCTGAGATCCTGACCCTTGAGGACGAGGCGGGACAGGAACATATGTTTGAGATCGTGGACGAGGTGGAATACGAGGGCGAGCGGTATCTCGCGGTGGTTCCCTATGTGACGACCCAGGAAGAGGCCGAGGCCGCGCTGGCCGGGGACGCCGATCTGATTGTGATGCGCATCGGGGAGGAGAACGGCTCGGAGGTATTCGATATCGTCGACGACGATGAGGAGCTGTATCAGGTCGGCGGCATCTTTGCCGACCGGCTGCGGGACCTGTATGAGATCGAGGGAGAGGACGCCGGTCCGGTTTCCTGAGAAGAAACACCCTGCGCCGCACGATTGGTTGCAGCCTTTTATAATCCGACAAGTTAATTAAACGGGAGCTTTTGTCCGGCGCCGGATTGCAGACCTCCCTGCATTGCAGGAGGAAGGGAGCGTGAAAGCGCAGGCGGGGCACCCACCTGTCATGTTGAGAGACGGGTTTTAACTTGGCCGCAGACGGCGGGGCGGGGTTTTGCAGAAAAAAGAGAGGAGGGGAACTTTCCCCTCCTCTTTCTCTTTGTCCCGGTATCAGTAACCCAGCGGCTCGCCGACCAAAATCACCTTGATCCGGCCGGGTACCCGCTGCTGGCGGTGGATGACCGCGGTGCAGCAGATCCGCCCGTCGCCCGCGCAGTCGGCGCATTTTCCGGTCGCCGCACAGGGCGTTTTGCAGGAAAGCCGCTTGGCGTTGGCAGGGGCGGCAATCTCCTGAACCCGGCGCTCAGCCGCGGCAAGGTCGGGCACGATTTTGTTGACCCCGACCACCAGAATGACCTTTTTGGGACCAAAGGTCATCGCTGCGACCCGGTTGGCATTGCCGTCGACATTATACAGCTCGCCGTTTTCGGTCACCGCGTTGCTGCTGCACAGATAGGCGTCGGCAAAAAAGCTCTTGCGGTAGACCTCACCGATCTCATCGGCCGTCAGCCCCGGCGCGTACCGGTCGAGGAACTGGTAATCCCCGCACCGCAGCAGCTCGAGCACCCCGCACTCGTCCAGCGTCACGCTGCCCCCGACCGAGACGACGTCCCCCGGTGCGAGCAGGCTGCGGATCAGCGGCACAACCTCCTCCTTTGTAGCCACGAGATGGGCTTCCATCCGATTCTTTTCGAGCGCGGCGGCGGTGCGCTCCATCCGCTGGAGCAGCAATTCGTCCAGAAATTCCTTCATTGACTCTCCTCCTTTTTGCGGGTCTGGTCTTGTCTTAATGATAATACGGCGGCGGGGAAATGACAAGAAGGATAAAAACGCGCAACGGATTGATTAGCGCGCCGGGGAATGGTATAATAATCAGGATAAAGCGGCCTCGCGGTGTGGCCGGATACGGGAGGGAAAACCTCACAAAAGATGGATAAGACCAAGGTTTCCGCCAGCATCGTCGTCTATGGCGGTTATGAGGAGGCGGCCGCGGCGGCCCGCTCGCTCCGGCGGCAGACGGTGGGGGTGGACCTCACCCTCTATCTGATCGACAACGCCTCGCCCGACGGCGCGGGAGAACGCATTGAGCAGGAGTTCGCCGGCCAGCGGGGGATCGAGGTTGTCCGGCTGGACAAAAACCTCGGCTTCGGCGGAGGACACAACGCGGTGCTCGACCGGCTCGACAGCAAGTACCACGCCGTTGTCAACCCCGATATTCTGCTCGATACCGATGCGATCAGCGCGCTTTGCAGCTATCTCGACGCACACCCCGACGTGGTGATGGTCACCCCGCGCCTCTACTTTCCCGACGGGCGGGAGCAGTATGTCCCGCGCCGGATCCCGAGCCCGTTGGCGCTGCTTGCCCGCCAGCTGCCGCTGCGGTGCCTGAAGAAATATGAGGATCACTACCTGATGCGGGACGAGGACCTCGAAAAGGAGCAGGAGCTCGGCTTTTGCACCGGCTGCTTTTTTGTCATCCGCACCGACGTGCTGCGGCGCATCGGCGGGTTTGACCGGCGGTATTTTATGTATGTCGAGGACGCCGACCTCACCAGAGAGGCGATGCGGCTGGGCCGGGTGGTCTACTGGCCGGGCGCCCGGGCAATCCATGCCTGGCACCGCAGCCCCTCGAAAAAGCTGTCCAGCTTTCTGCGGCAGCTGTGGTCGATGGCAATTTATTTTCGCAAATGGGGCCTTTCGCCGAACAAGCACGGCAGGGCCGATAAAAATAACCAAGGATAAAAAAGGAGCGTTGTTATGAAGGGAATTGTGCTCGCCGGCGGCGCCGGTACCCGTCTGTATCCGCTGACGATGGTCACCAGCAAACAGCTGTTGCCGGTCTATGACAAGCCGATGATCTACTATCCGCTGTCCACCCTGATGCTCGCCGGCATCCGGGAGATCCTCATCATCTCCACCCCCGAGGATACCCCCCGCTTCGAGCATCTGCTGGGGGATGGGTCGGACTTCGGCCTCTCCCTCTCCTACAAGGTGCAGCCCTCGCCCGACGGGCTGGCCCAGGCGTTTTTGCTGGGCGAGGAGTTCATCGGGGACGACTGCTGCGCGATGGTGCTGGGAGATAACATCTTCTACGGCAACGGCTTTGGCAGCCTGCTGCGCGCCGCGGTGAAGAATGCCGAGAGCGGCCGGGCGACCATCTTCGGCTACTACGTCAACGACCCTGAGCGGTTCGGCATCGCCGAGTTCGACGAGAACGGCAAGGTGCTGTCGGTCGAGGAGAAGCCCGCGCATCCGAAATCCAACTACGCGATCACCGGTCTGTATTTCTACGACAAGCGGGTGGTCGAGCTGGCAAAGCAGGTGCGCCCGTCGGCCCGCGGCGAGCTCGAGATCACCAGCCTCAACGACCTCTACCTCAAGGACGGCACCCTCGACCTGCAGCGGCTGGGCCGGGGCTACGCCTGGCTGGACACCGGCACGATGGACAGCCTGGTGGACGCAGCCGACTTTGTGCGGATGGTCGAAAAGCGGCAGAGCGTCAAGATCTCGGCCCCCGAGGAGATCGCCTATAAAAACGGCTGGATCACCAAGGAAAAACTGCTGGAATCGGCCGAGCGGTACGGCAAATCCCCCTACGGCGAGCATCTCAAGCGGGTCGCCGAGGGCAAAATCCTCTATTGATAAAGGAAAGACATCAGATGAAACTTCTTATTACTGGTTCCAAAGGACAGCTGGGCACCGAGCTGCAGCGACAGCTTGCCGAGGGCGGCAGCGCGCTGGGGCCGCTGCCGGCGGCAGTCGTGGGAGCGCAGGCGGCCTGTTATGACATCGACACGCTGGACATCACCGATCTTGCGGCGGTGCGCCGGGTTTTTGCCGCGGAAAAGCCGGATGTCGTGATCAACTGCTCGGCTTTCACCAACGTCGACGGCTGCGAGAAGGAGCATGACACGGCGTTCCGGGTCAACGCGCTCGGGCCGCGCAACCTCGCGATGGCCGCCAGCGAGTGCGGGGCCAAGCTGGTTCACGTCTCCACCGACTATGTCTTCAGCGGCCGGCCCAATGGCGGGGTACCGCTGGACGAGGCCGCCCGGCCCGACCCGGTCTCGGCCTACGGCAGCACCAAGCTGCTGGGAGAAGAGTATGTGCGGCAGCTGTGCCCGCGCAGCTTTATCCTGCGCACCGCGTGGCTTTACAGCTATACCGGCAAGAACTTCGTCTTCACGATGATCAACGCCGGCAAAAAATTCGGCAAGCTGACGGTGGTCAACGACCAGCTGGGCAACCCGACCAACGCCGAGGACCTGGCCAGCCAGATTTTGCGGCTGGTCGAAACCGGGGAGTACGGCCTCTACCACTGCACCGGCAACGGCATCTGCAGCTGGTATGAGTTCGCCTGCGAGATCATCCGGCTGGCGAAGGTGGATGCCACGGTGTCCCCCTGCACCAGCGAGGAATATGCCGCCGCCCACCCCGAGGCGGCCCGGCGGCCGGCCTGGTCGGCGCTGGACAACCGGATGCTGCGCTGCACGATCGGCGACGGCATGCGGGACTGGAAAGCGGCGCTTTGCTGCTTCTTTGAACATTACAATCTGGAGGAAACAAGATGAAAACCTATCTGGTCACCGGCGGCGCCGGGTTTATCGGTTCCAACTTTGTGCTCTACATGCTGAAAAAGTACCCCGAGATCCGGATCGTCAATCTGGACAAGCTGACCTATGCGGGCAACCTCGAAAACCTCAAGTCGATCGAAGGGGACGAGCGTCATATCTTTGTGCAGGGGGACATCTGCGACCGGGAGCTGGTCAGCGGGCTGTTTGAGAAGTATGACTTTGATTTCGTCATCAACTTCGCCGCCGAGAGCCACGTCGACCGCAGCATCAAGAACCCCGAGATCTTTGTTGAGACCAACGTCGAGGGGACCGTCAACCTGCTCCAGTGCGCCAAGCTCGCCTGGGCCGACGGCGACGGCTTTGTCGCGGGCAAGAAGTTCCTGCAGGTCTCGACCGACGAGGTCTACGGCTCGCTGGGGGAGACCGGCTACTTCACCGAGACCACCCCGCTGTGCCCTCACAGCCCCTACTCGGCCAGCAAGACCAGCGCCGACCTGTTCGTCATGGCCTTCCACGACACCTACGGGCTGCCGGTCAACATCACCCGCTGCTCGAACAACTACGGCCCCTACCAGTTCCCCGAGAAGCTGATCCCGCTGATGATCAACAATGCCAAGCAACACAAGCAGCTGCCGGTTTACGGCGACGGCATGAACGTACGGGACTGGCTGTATGTTGAGGATCATTGCAAGGCGATCGACATGGTGGCGAACGGCGGCCGGGACGGCGAGGTCTACAACGTCGGCGGGCACAACGAGCGGCCGAACATCTTCATCGTCAAGAAGATCCTCTCGACTTTGTCTGAGAAGCTGGATCCGACCATCGATGAGACGCTGATCAAGTATGTCGAGGACCGCAAGGGCCACGATCGTCGTTACGGCATCGACCCGCAGAAGATCAAGGACGAGCTGGGCTGGTATCCCGAGACCACCTTTGAGGTCGGCATCGAGAAGACGATCGACTGGTATCTGGCCAACACCGAGTGGATGGAGCGGGTCACCAGCGGCGCCTATCTCGAGTACTATAAAGAGATGTATCAGAACCGCTGAGCGGCAAAGGGGGAAAAGCGCGGTATGACCTACGATTTCACCAGCATTATGGACCGCCACGGCAAGGACGCCGTCGCGGTGGACGGCCTGGGCAAGGGCTTTGCACCCGCACCGCCGAAAGAGGGATTTGACGTCATCCCGATGTGGGTGGCAGATATGAACTTTCCGGTACTGCCCACGATCCAGCAGGCGATGATCGAGCGGGCGCAGCATCCGGCATTCGGTTACTTTGACCCCACCGACGAGTTTTACGACGCGATCATCCGCTGGCAGCAGCACCGCAACGGGGTGCAGGGACTGACGCAGGACTGCATCGGCTATGAGAACGGGGTGCTGGGCGGGGTCATCAGCGCGCTCAATGTGCTCTGCTCGCGGGGCGACAAGGTACTGGTTCATTCCCCGACCTACATCGGCTTTACCGGCTGTCTGACCAATAACGGCTACAACATCGTCCACAGCCCGCTGGTAAAGGACGAGCAGGGCATCTGGCGGATGGATTTTGCCGACATGGAAAAGAAGATCGTTGAAAACAAGATCCACGCGGCAATCTTCTGCAGCCCGCATAATCCCTGCGGCCGTGTCTGGGAGCGCCGGGAGGTCGAGCGGGCGATGGAGCTCTATCGCAAGCATGATGTGATGGTCGTTTCGGACGAGATCTGGTCGGACATCATCCGTCCCGGCTTCACCCACATCCCCACCCAGTCGGTATCGGAGGACGCGCGGATGCGTACCGTCGCGCTTTACGCCCCCTCCAAGACCTTCAACCTCGCGGGACTGGTGGGCAGTTACCACATCATCTACAACAAGGCGCTGCGGGAGCGGATCGACAAGGAGTCCTCGCTGTCGCATTACAATTCGATGAACGTGCTCTGGATGCACGCGCTGATGGGCGGCTACCGGCCCGAAGGAGAACGGTGGGTCGATGAGCTGTGCGAGGTCATCGCGGGCAACGTCGATTACGCCTGTGACTACATAGAGAAGCATTTTGACGGGGTCAAGGTCTCGCGGCCGCAGGGCACCTATATGCTCTTTATCGACTGCACCGAGTGGTGTGAAAAGAACGGCAAAACCATCGATTGGGTCGAGAAGGCCGGCTGGGACGTCGGGGTTGCCTGGCAGGACGGGCGGATGTTCCACGGCCCCTGCCATATCCGGATCAATCTGGCGCTGCCGCTGTCCCGGGTGAAGGAAGCGTTCGACCGGATGGATCGATACGTCTTCAACGCCCCAAAAAGATAAAAAAACAGGAGAGGGAAATCCCTCTCCTGTTTTTTTCTTGAAAATGCGTCAGAACGCGTCCTCTTCCTCGTCGTCATCGTCATAGATCTCGATATACTGGTCGGCACTCTTGCGGCTGAGATAGCTCAGTCCGGCCACCGCGGCGAAAAGCCCGGCCAGCGTGATGAAGATCTTGAGCAACCCTTTCAACATTCTGCAATCCTCCGTTTCTGCACTTTATGGATGACAGCGCCCCCCGGCGCCGTATGGCTACATTATTATAACGAGACTCAATAGGGAACTACTACAAACTCCCCCAGCCCTCTCCGGTCACCGGCCGGCGCCCCCGGCGGAGCGGGAAAAGCGGCGCCGTAGGCCGTTTCACCGTCGGCCAGCTTATAGGCATTGCCCAGAAAAACGCTGCCCGGCACAAGCTGCCCGCCCAGTTGGCTGATCAGCGCGGCGTCCAGCTGAAAGCGAAATCCCCAGTAAAAACCCTGTTCATCCGATCCGCCGAAGGGGGTGGGGGCCGTCTGCAATATTACCGGCTTTGGCGCTGTGCCATCCGCCGACAGCGTCGCTGTGAGCTGCCCGGCGGGGTTGATGCTCAAAAAGAGCAGCTGCTCCCCTTTGGGGTCAAAGCTGAAGGCCGCCCCGATCCGGCTGATCTCGGGCGGGTGCTGTTCAAAACTGGTCAGGCTGAAAACCAGCGCGCCGCGGTGCACAAAGACCCGCAGATAGCTGTATACCTCATCCAGTACACTATGCCCATAAAAGTGGGTGATTTTCAGCGCGCTCACCGCATCGAGCACCAGCGGCGTCTTGGAAAAGCTGACCGGGAAGGCCAACGGGATCACCTCGCAGCGCGGCCGGAAAGGGCCGGCAAAATTTGCGGTATCGGATACCGGGTTACAAAATTATTATAACATACTCCGGCCTAAAAATCACCCGGATAACAGCAAAAAAGAGGGCTGGCACACCTAATAGGATTTCTTTTTTGTTTTTCATTGTAAAAACCGTCTGAGAGCGGTATAATATAAGTTATGTAACCGAGAGGATACATCGCCTTTGTGCGGCGTTTTTCGGCAAAAAACGGATGCGCTCTGGCACAAGGCGGCTTCTTTACACGGGCGAAAGGAAGGAAGAGAGGAGTTTTCGGGAGATGAAAAATAGATTCAAGCGTGCGGCAAAGGGCGCCCGCCTGGCCCACAACAAAAACACGCAGAACATCGCCACGGTAGATCTGCCGGTACCCGAGAAGATTCTGCTGCCCATGCAGCAGCACATCGGCGGCACCGCGGTACCGATGGTGAAAAAAGGCGATCAGGTCTATGTCGGCACCCTGATCGGCCGTGCGGATGGCTATGTCTCGGCGCCGATCCATTCCGGTGTTTCGGGCACCGTCACCGACGTGCGGCCCATCCAGATTTCGAGTGGCGCATGGGTTCCGGCGGTTGAGATCACCTCGGACGGGCAGCAGGCGGTGGACCCGGCGATTGCCCCGCCGAAGGTCAACGATTACGAGTCCTTTACCACGGCGATCCGCAACAGCGGGTTGGTCGGCCTTGGCGGCGCGGGATTTCCCACCGCGGTTAAGCTGACGATGAAGGATTTGTCGGTCATCGACACCCTGATCATCAACGGCGCCGAGTGCGAGCCCTATATCACCGCCGACAACCGGGAGTTTGTCGAGAATCCGCAGGACATCATCAGCGGCATCCTCGAGGTCAAAAAGTGGCTGGCGATCAAGAATGTCATCATCGGCATCGAGCGCAACAAGCCCGAGGCGATGGACGTGATGTTCTCCCTCATCAAGGGGGATCCCTCGATCACCGTCAAGCCGCTGCCCAGCGTCTATCCGCAGGGCGCAGAGAAGATCCTGATCGAGAGCTGCACCGGCAGGGAGGTTCCGCGCGGCGGGCTGCCCAGCGATGTGGGCTGCATCGTGATGAACGTCTCGAGCGTTGCCTTTGTCGCCAGCTATCTGCGTACCGGCATGCCGCTGGTCGCCCGGCGGCTGACGGTAGACGGTGCGGTGGCCGAGCCCCGCAACCTGCGGGTCATCGTCGGCACCCCGATCCGTGAGGTGCTGGATTACTGCGGCGGTCTCAAGGGCGAGGTCGGCGAGATCATCACCGGCGGCCCGATGATGGGCGTCTCGGTGGTCGCCCCCGCATTCCCGATCCACAAGCAGAACAACGCGGTACTGGCTTTGCCCCGTGCTGCGGCGCAGCTGCCGCCGGCAGGGGAATGTATCCACTGCGGGCGCTGCATCGAGGCCTGCCCGATCGGGCTCTCCCCGGTCATCATCGCCAAGGCATACAACGCGCAGAATGTCGACGAGCTGGATCGCCTGATGGTGGATCCGTGCATGGAGTGCGGCAGCTGCAGCTATGTCTGCCCGGCAAAGCGGCCGGTCACCGACACCATGCGGCTGGCAAAGGCCATGCTGCGGAAAGGGGCGAAGAAGAAATAATGGAGAACAATATGCTGGTCAAGTCGTCGCCCCATATTCGGGACAACTCCTCGACCCAAAAGATCATGCTCGATGTGATCCTCGCGCTCTGCCCGGCCATCCTCGCCAGCGCCATCATCTTTGGCCTGCGCGCGCTGCTGGTCATCGCGGTCACCGTCGTATCCTGTGTGGTATTTGAGTACCTGTACTGCCGGTTGATGAAGAAGCCGAACCCCATCGCCGACCTCTCGGCGGTGGTCACCGGCATCCTGCTGGCCTTTAACCTGCCCTCGACGCTGCCGCTCTGGATGGCGGTCATCGGCGCATTCGTCTCGATCGTCATCGCAAAGCAGCTGTTCGGCGGTCTGGGCCATAACTTTGCAAACCCGGCCATCGTCGGCCGAATCGTGCTGGCGGTCAGCTTTGCGGGCCGGATGACGGCCTACGCCTACCCCGAGGTCACAAATGGGGTGGCGGCGCTCGCCGGTGCGACCCCGCTGGTTGCGACCCGCAACGCGGACCTGCCGCTGCTGACCCTGTTCCTGGGTACCCACGGCGGCGTGCTGGGCGAGACCTGCGCCGCGGCGCTGCTGCTGGGCGGGATCTGGCTGGTCGTGCGACGGGTCATCTCCCCGGTCATCCCGGTTACCTATCTGGCAACGGTCGCGGTTATCAGCCTGCTGGCCGGGCAGGAGCCGCTGGTTCAGCTGCTCTCGGGCGGCCTGATGCTGGGCGCGATCTTTATGGCAACCGATTATGTCACCTCGCCCTACACCCTGACCGGTAAGCTGGTCTATGGGCTGGGGCTTGGCATCATCACCTGTGCGATCCGGTTCTGGGCGACCTCGGCGGAGGGCGTTTCCTATGCAATTTTGCTGATGAACCTCCTTGTGCCCTATATCAATGACCTCACCCGCCAGAAACCGCTGGGAGGAGGCAAGAGAAAATGAGTGAAAAGAAGAATACCTTTGAGGAGATTATCCGCCCGATTCTGGTCCTGACGGTGATCTGCATCGTCGTCTCCGGCCTGCTCGCGGGTACCCACGCGATCACCCAGCCGGTGATCGACGCCAACGTCAAGCGGGAGGCGGACGCCAGCCGTATCGCGCTGCTGCCCGAGGCGGACGCCTTCACCCAGGTGGAGTATGCCGACGGGACCATCAGCGAGGTCTGGGCCGCCGACAATGGCGCGGGCTATGTCATCACCGGTTCGGCCAAGGGCTATGGCGGCGACGTGCCGGTCATGGTCGGCATTACCGCCGAGGGAACGATCTCGGCGATTCAGGTCATGGACAACGACGAGACGCCCGGTGTCGGCAAGAAGGTCATGGAGGCCGATTTCACCGGCCAGTTCCAGGGCAAGACCGGCTCGGACGGGGTCGACGCGATCACCGGCGCGACCTATTCCTCCAACGCCGTGTTCGAAGTGGTGGATGCCGCAATGGCGGCCTACCAGACCGTAAAGGGGGCGTAACGCAGAATGGAAAAGAAACAGAGCAAACTGTCGATCGTCACCAACGGCCTGCTGCACGAGAACCCGAACCTGCGGCTGGTGCTGGGCACCTGCCCGACGCTGGCCATCACAACCTCGGTTTTTAACAGCATCGGCATGGGCCTCGCGGCGACCTTCGTGCTGATCTTCTCGAATATGGCCATCTCGGCCTGCCGCAAGATCATTCCGGACAAGGTCCGGATCCCCGCCTTCATCACCATCATCGCCGGCTTTGTCACCGTTGTTATGATGCTGGTGCAGGCGTTTGTCCAGCCGCTGTATCAGGCGCTGGGCGTCTATCTGCCGCTGATCGTCGTCAACTGCATCATTCTGGGCCGTGCCGAGATGTTCGCCAGCAAGAACGGTGTGCTGGACTCGGCGCTCGACGGCCTTGGCATGGGCATTGGCTTCACCCTGACCCTGACTGCAATGGGCTTCATCCGCGAACTGCTGGGCGCCGGCACCCTGTTCGGCATCCAGATTCTGCCCGATGCGGTCGAGCCGATGGCAATTCTCGCCAGCCCTCCGGGCGGCTTCTTCGTCTTCGGCGTGCTGATGGCGCTGGCCATCATGCTGGATGAAAAGCAGGGCAGGAAGGTCGACGCCGACCCCGAAAAGATCGGCTGCGCCGGCTGCCCGAACAGCAAAAACTGCCATGGGGAAGGAGGGTGTGAATAATGGCCGCAAAACTTGCCTTTATCTTTTTCAGCATGATCCTGACCAACAACTATGTGCTGGTCAAGTTCCTGGGCATCTGCCCCTTCCTCGGTGTCTCCAAGAAGCTGGATTCGGCAGTCGGTATGTCGGCCGCCGTCACCTTCGTCATGGTGGTGGCCACCCTTGCCACCTGGCCGGTCTACACCTATCTGCTCGAGCCCAATGGTCTTAGTTATCTGCAAACCATCGTCTTCATCCTCATCATCGCGGTGCTGGTGCAGCTGCTCGAGACGGTGATGAAGAAGTTCATGCCCCCGCTCTACCGGGCACTGGGCATCTACCTGCCGCTGATCACCACCAACTGCACCATCCTGGGCGTGACTATCCTGAATCTCGACAACGGCTACAACTATCTCGAGAGCATTGTCTGCGCGCTGGGCGCGGGTCTCGGCTTCATGCTGTCGATGGTGCTCTTCTCCGGTGTGCGTAAGCGGCTGGAGGACGCACAGCCCCCCAAGGCGTTTGAAGGGCTGCCGATCACCCTCGTGGCCGCCAGCATCGTCTCCCTCTCCTTCACCGGATTCGGCGGTCTGGTGGAGACCATCTTCGGGATGTAAGGGAGGAATGTGAAATGATGAGTATTGTATCCGCAATCGCGATCGTCTCGGTGCTCGGCCTGGTCGGCGCGGCGATTCTGGTCGTCGCTGCCAAGTATCTGGCCGTGGAAGAGGATCCCCGCATCGGCGAGGTGACCGGCGTGCTGCCCGGCGCCAACTGCGGCGCCTGCGGCTTTGCCGGCTGCGCCGATTATGCCAAGGCGATCGTCTCGGGCGAGGCCGAGATCGGCCGCTGCGTACCCGGCGGCCAGAAATGCGCCGACGCGGTAGCCGCCATCATGGGCACCTCGGCGGGCGCCGCGGTCCAGATGCGGGCGGTGGTGCTCTGCCAGGGCAGCTGTGACAAGGCCAAGACGAAGTACGACTATCAGGGGGTCAAGAGCTGCGCGGCGGCGACCCTCTACGGCGGGCCGCAGGCCTGCTCGTTCGGCTGCATCGGCTTTGGCGACTGTGTCAAGGCCTGTAAGTTCGACGCGATCCGTGTTGTCGACGGGGTGTCGGTGGTCGATCCCGACAAGTGCACCGGCTGCGGTGAGTGTGCCAAGGCCTGCCCCAAGCGGATTATCTCGGTCCGCCCGGCGTCTACCCGCCCGGTGGTGCTCTGCTCGAACACCGAGAAGGGCGGCGTGACCCACAAGGCCTGCACCATCGGCTGTATCGGCTGCATGAAGTGCACCAAGGTCTGTCCCACCGGGGCGATCACCGTCGAGAACAATCTCGCGCGGATCGATCCGGACAAGTGCAGCGGCTGCGGCGAGTGTGTCAAGAACTGCCCGGTCGGTGCAATCCGGGATTTTGCCTGAATCAGAAAGAGATAACAAAAGACCCCGGACCGGCGGTTTGCCGGCCCGGGGCTTTTTGTTGTCAAATTCAGCGTGCAGACCAGGGATAGTCTGCGCGCACCTGTGCTTCAAACCGGTCGAGCTCGGCCAGCTGCGCCGTGAGAGCAGCAGGGTCGATGCGGCGCACCAGCTCTCGCAGCGCCGCCTCACCCTGTACCGCAAGGGCCTCCCGCCGCGCTGCGTCGGGCAGCGGAAGGGTCGGCATGTGGTCGGACGCGGCGCCAAAGCAGTAGCCGACCGCCCCGCTCTGGTAGGCGGCGGCAAAGAGCGGGGAGAAGGGCGCGACGGTCGAGGGGGACGTCTGGGCAAACTGGTCGGTCAGCGGAATCTCCTCCAGCCGTCCCAGCAGCCGGTAGGCACCCAAAATCAACAGATCCAGCTTTTCGGCAAGGCCGGGGTAATCCTCCAACAGATTCCGACCCAGCCGGTCGAGCTGGAGCATCAGGTCAATGTAGAGCGCCGGCGCGCCGGTCCGATCGAAAAAGTCCCGCACCATCGGGCTGCAGGTCAGGTGGGCCGGTCCGTGCAGGCTCAGATAGACCTGCCGGCGAAAGCCCTGCCGCAGCAGGCTGTCGGCGATCGCCGCGAGATAGGCGGTGCCCTCCCGCACGCTGACCTGGGTGGTCCCCCGGCCGATCGCGGTCGCCCCGGCGTAGAAATAGGGCAGATCAGACAGCACCAGCCCGTCACAGGTCTGCGCCATCAGCAGCGCCGCAGCCTCGCTGAGCACCGTCTCACAGGCGAGCGGCATCCCGCCGTGCATCTCGACCGATCCGACCGGCACAAAGATCAGGTCCCGCTGTGCGAGATAGGCCTCTACCTCGCAGTTGAGCATTTTGGGAAGAAAACGGGTTCGCAGTTCCATGCTGCACCTCTTTCCGCGCGCGGTGGAACAGCGCGCCGTTTTCTTTTATACTAAAAGAAGGACGGGCCGGGGAAAAGTGCAGATTTCGCAAAAAAGATGGAAGTTGTTGCAGATTTTGCCAGCTGCTTGTTACAGTTTGGCAACCTTTTGGAATTATTCTGTTTGAAAAAGCTGTTTTGTTGGCGGATGACCGCCGGAAAGGAGTATCGGATGGCAACCATTCTGATCGCAGAGGACGAACAGCCGATTCGGGAGCTGATCGCCCGCAACCTCGCGCTGGTCGGGCACCGCTGCCTGCAGGCAGCCGACGGGCCTGCGGCGCTGGAACTGTGTCAGAGCGAGCAGTTCGATCTCGCGCTGCTCGATGTGATGCTGCCGGGGATGGACGGCTTTGCCCTCAAGCGCCAGCTGCCGGCCCAGCTGCCGGTGATCTTTGTCACCGCGCGAAGCAGCCTCTCCAACCGGCTGGAAGGCCTTGGCCTCGGGGCGGACGACTATATCATCAAACCGTTCGAGATGCTCGAGCTGCTCGCCCGGGTACAGGCGGTGCTCCGCCGTACCGGGGCAGGAGAGGATGCAGTCAGCGTCGGGCGCTGCAAAATCGACCTCGCCCAGCACCGAGTGCTTCTTGACGGGGAAGAGGTTACCCTCAAACCGCAGGAATACGCGCTGCTCGAGGTGCTGGTTCGCAACCGCAACCTCGCCCTCAGCCGGGATAAACTGCTCGAACTGGCCTGGGGTTATGACTATGAGGGGGATAGCCGTACGGTGGATGTACATGTCCAGCGGCTGCGTAAGAAACTGGATCTTGAGCAGCAGCTGCAAACGGTCTATAAGCTGGGCTACCGGCTGAGCACCAAATAGGGGACGGGGATGTCGATGAAAACCAAACAGAGAAAGAAAGCCGCTCTGCCGGGCCGGCTGCGGGCTGCGGTGGCGCGGCTTTCGTTCTGGCAGAAGATCTACCTGTGTACCCTCGCGCTCTTTCTGGTCTGCCTCAATGCCGGTGTTTTCGCGGTTGCCACGCTGGGTCAGCAGCGCAGCTTTGAGGCGGAGCGGGACCGGCTGCTCACCCGCCAGCACTTTATCGCCCAGACGCTGGCACAGGACATGGCGGCGGTGGAAGCCCGCCGGCCCGGCGCGATGTCGGCGCTGACCGAGAATTATCTGAAGAGCTATGTCGACGAGACGACCGGCCTGCGGATCCAGCGGGCGGAGACGGTGACCGACGATCAGCTGCCCCAGCCGGATGAGGGTACGTTGCCCCGGGCCGAGACCGAGGGGGTTCGCAGCTGGTCGATTCTGCCGGTCGACGGGGAACGATGGCTCTTTGTCAGCGCCCTGCTGCCGGGTCAGACGATGCGTACCGAACTGATCTGCGCGTTTGCGATGGAGGACTTTTTCACCGGGTGGGAGACCACCGCCCACAGCTTTCAGCTGATTGCGCTGGTGGTTTCGGCGCTGCTTGCCGTGGGACTCTGGTTTACGCTGCGGGGCCTTGGGCGCCCGCTGACCCGGCTTGCCGACGCCGCCCGCGCGATCGGCGCAGGGGATTATACCGCCCGCGCCGCGCTAACCGGCGCGGATGAGATCGGGCAGCTGGCCGCCGCTTTCAACGAGATGGCCCGACGCACCGGTGAGACGGTTGCGGGGCTCGCCGAGGCGGCGGAGGAAAAACAGCGGTTGGCTGACAGTATGGCCCATGAGCTGCGAACACCGCTGACCGCGATTGGCGGCTATGCCGAATACATTGCCCGCGCCGAGCTGACCGGGGAAGAGCGGGCCGAGGCGGCCGGGATCATCCAGCAGGAGACCCGCCGGCTGAGCGCGATGAGCGAGCGGCTGCTCGCGATGGCCAGCCTGCGGGAGGGAAAGCTGGATGCAGCGCCCCTCGACCTTGCCCGGGCTGTTCGCGCGGCGCTGCACACCATGCGCCCGAAGGCCGTCCAAAAACAGGTGCGGCTCGTCGCCGCGCCGCTCGATTCCTGCCCGATGTGGGGGGACGAGGATCTGCTGGTCAGCCTGGCGGTCAATCTGCTGGATAACGCCGTCAAGGCCAGCCCCGAGGGCGGCCGGGTTACCCTCTCGCTGCGCGCTGCGCCCCGGGGCCCGCTGCTTGAGATCACCGATGAGGGGCCGGGAATGGACAGGGAGACCCTCGACCGGCTCGGAGAGCCCTTCTTCCGGGCCGACCGTGCCCGCAGCCGGGCGCAGGGCGGCACCGGGCTTGGGGTCGCGTTCTGCTTTGCGATTGCGGCAGCCCACGGCGCACAGCTGACCTATGCGTCACAGTGCGGATGCGGCACGACGGCACGGGTACGGTTTTTGGCGGAGAAAAAAGATTTACATCCCGGCAACAAATCCGCGCCTTTCCCGCAACATGACCGGGCGATACTGGACACACCGGAGCAGGCCGGCAGCGTTTGAAAAAGGGGGAGGAGAAAATGAGCGGAAAAAAACATACCGGGATTTTGGCGGTACTGGTACTTGCCATGGCGCTGGCCCTTGCCGGCTGCAATGTGCGTGGTGTGTCGATGTCGGGTCAGGATACCGATAGCCTGACGGTGGTCCCGGCCGCGGACACGGTGGTCGAGGCCGCCGAAAACGGAAGGATCTACCACTATGAACTTGCGACCGAGACGCAGATCGCGGGACAGTACAGGGAGGCGGTCGTCTCGCCGCAGCAGGCGGTGAATTTCGCCGGGACGCTGTTTGAAGATGTCTACGGCCTCAACCAGACCGACAAATCAATTACCCTTTATTACACCGAAAAGGAATTTGAGAACGGCGTGGTTCAGCCTCGCTGGTGCGCGGTCTCGACCCGGGAACTCTACGACGCATACCGGACGAACAAGACCAGCTATGGTGTCTGCGTGCTTGCGGCGGATACCGGCGAACTGCTGCTGTGTGCCTACTTCCCCGATGAACAGGAGATGCAGGCCAGCGTATCCGAGGATTTTCTCGATTTCTTCACCCCGCACGACGATGCAGCGCCGGAAATTGATATGGGGAGCAAAGAGTTCGAATTTTATCTCTCGCAGGAGCTCCTCCGGATCGAGCGCTTTTTATATCAGGCAAAGCTGTATGAGCGAGCAACGATCCTCTCGGTCGAGCCGGTGACGGGGGAAGACGGGGTGGCCCGGCTGGGAGAATACCGCGTGACCTACAACGACGGCACACAGGCGCAGGTGGAGATCGCGCAGCAGGCGTGGTACGGCCGGGAGAATGACTGGGGCGAATACCCCGCCAAGGAGTTCCTTTACTACATGCCCGACATTGATCCGAAAAACGATCTGCCCGAGGAGGTTCGTAACGGGAGCAGCCCGGCTGCGGAAGTTTTCGGGGGAGAATCGTGAAACGGCGCCTGGCGGCGGTGCTGCTTGGAGTTTTGGTTCTTGTGGGGTATTATGTGTTCTGCCAGAATACCGCACAGGCCAAAGCGGGCAAAACAGGGCCGGAAGGCGGAGAAGATTACAGCTATAACCTCAATGGCAGAACCGAATGGAAGAAGGACGATGCAGCCGGAATAATCGGCCCGCAGCAGGCGGCCAACATTGCCGGAACGCTGTGGGAAGAGGGATATGGACTGTCCCTGGAAGACCTCCCGTTCGATCTCTACTGGATTGGAAAGGGAAAAGCGCGCTGGCGGGCCTGTGTCCAGCTGCCCGACAGCGGTTCCCGCGCAGAATGTGTCGTCGATGCGGCTACCGGCGCGGTTCTCAGCTGCGGCTACCAGCCCGGCGAGACCGAGTTTATAGAGCATGAGGGAGCGCAGTATCTGCCCTTTGTCTTTGGGGAGGGCGACGTCCTCACCGCCGACCGCGGCGCGGAGGAATTTGAGCGGTATCTGGAGTGGCAGATCGGGTCGCTGCGAAAATTTTTACAGCAGGCCGGCCTCGGCGATCCTGCGGCGATCGGTTCGATTGAGCCGATATGTACTGATGGGGGGGTGGATTTTCCCGCCACGCGATACCTTGTGACCTATCGGGATGGCCGGACGGCGCGGATTCTGGTGACCGGTGCGCGGCGAAAGCGGATCCCAGCTCACCGGCGTCTGTACGGTGGATGCAACCACCGGCCGGATTCTGGCGATGTCCTGTGTGCCCAGCTGGGAGGAGATCGCTGCGATCGGGGATACGCCGCTGCGCAGTTTTGTCAGCCTCGGAGAGAATGAGCAGTATAACTATGCTACCGACAATGGAGCGGGGGACTGGAACGCCTTTCTCGACCAGGCCACAACACAGGCCGAGACCTTTCTCGCACAGACCGGCCTTGATCAGGAGCTCGCCGGCCCGCCCGAGCCGGTTTTCGAAGGCAATCAACTGTTGTTTGTATTGCAGTACGAGGACGGCGGCACCGGGCGCATGGAGCTGACCTGGTCGATTCTCGAGCATCAATATGGCGACGAGGATCCCTATCCCGGCAAGTAGTTCAACTTCTACCCCGGCGGTCAGACGGTGGTCTGATCCGCCTGTTGCTCCGGCGGTGAAACGGCATGACCTCATTTGTTCCGGCAGCCCCAAAGGTGGCGAATACCATAAGGCGCCGCCTTATGGCATCACAACCGCAAAGCGGTCGTGATACCCTTTATTTTAAGCGCCCTTTTTCTCGCCCCTTGCGGGGCAACCGAAAAAGGTGGCGAATACCATAAGGCACCGCCTTATGGTATAATGGGAAAAACAGGCCAGACAAAAGGGGGAGCCATGATGATCCGGATCACAATTTTATCTGAAAATACCGCCACCCGCCCAGACCTTGTGCCGGAGGACGGTTTGTCGGTCTTCATCGAGACCGACAGCCACAAAATCCTAATGGATTCCGGTTGGAAGGATCATTTTCTCTCCAATGCCGACGCGCTTGGGGTGGATGCGGCTGCGGCGGATACCGTCATCCTCTCCCACAACCACTATGACCACGGGCAGTCGATGCCGCTGTTCTTTGACAAAAGGCCGGACCACGGTTACCGGTTTTATCTCTCCTCCGACGCGCTTTGGCCGGTGTTCCACCGCAGGGCGGACGGCAGCTTGACCTCGACCAGCAGCGGGCTGACCGACGGGGAGCTGATCCGCCGCCGGGTACCGCACAAGTACATCGAGGCGCCGGTCTACCGCCCGTTTGCCGACGAACCTGAAATTGTGCTGCTCTCCCGTTTTGAGCGCCGGTGCGCTTTTGAGCCGATGCTGGAAGAGTTTCGCCAGCAGCGGGGCGCCGAGCTGGTGCGGGATGAGTTTAACCATGAGCTGGCGCTGGCGCTGCCCGCGAAAGAAGGGCTGGTGCTGCTCACCGGCTGTGCCCACAACGGGGTCTGCAACATGGTGCTCGCCGCCGAGGAACGGCTGGGCCGCCCGGTGATTGCGGTGATCGGGGGCACTCATCTCAAGGCGAGCGGCAGCGAGCGGGCAATGGCAACCATCGGCTTTTTCAACGAACGGCCGCAGATTCGCACCGTTGCGGTCTGCCATTGCACCGGCGCACCGGCCCTCGCGCTTTTTGCGGATCATTGCCGGGCCTATCACCCCTGTGGTGCGGGCAGCGTACTGGAATTTGATTGAACTGAAAAGGGGATAAAAAGGCGGCCGCGGGGAATTCCCTCACGGCCGCCTTTTCATGATACAATCCGTTTACCACTTTGCCTTGGTCTCGACCACCTTGCCGGCAATGTACAGCCGATCCAGCTCTTCGCCGACCAATACCTGCGGCTGATAATCCGGGTTGAAGGGCTGCAATACCACCGCATTGCCCCGGCGGATAAACTTTTTTAGTGTACCCTCGCCCTCCTCGCCGAAGACGATGACCCCGAGATCTCCGTCCTCCAGCGTCGACTGCCGGTGCACCAGCGCGAGGTCGCCGTCCTGAATCCGCGGCTCCATGCTGTTGCCCCGCACGATCAGATAAAAGTAGTTTTCAGGATCTTTGACCCGGGCGTATTCCACCCCGTAGTCCTCCTCCAGCGCCAGCGCGCCGAAACCCGCCCGCACGGTGCCGACCACCGGAATCGGATGCTCTACCGGCGCGGTGTAGGACAATACCCGACCGGATTCCGGCCGGCCGGCCAGCAGCAGATCGGTGCTGACCCCAAACAGATCCGCGATCCGCCGCAGCATCGCCGCGTCCGGTTGGCTGCGCCCGGTCTCCCACTTGCCCACCGCCTGCTGGGTGATCTGCAATGCGGCGGCCAGCGCGCCCTGGCTCAGTTTGCGCTCCCGGCGCAGTCTCCTCAGATTTTCAGCGAACAAGCGCGCCACCTCCTCTTTCATTACAATTAGTATACAACTACAGGTTGTAATTGTAAAGAGGAAGACGAAAATTTTTTCAGTCAATAGTTGTTATAACACTTGACAACAACCGATGGTTGTATTATGATGAGGACAACACAGAGATAGAAAGGCGCTGTGGTGTGTTGCGGCGCCGGTGCGATAGACAAGGGGGAAGTTAAAATGAAGGGAAGCTTTCTGCTGAATATGTTGGCAATTCTGGCTGGTCTGTTGGGGATTATGGCGCTGAGCGGGGTAAGCCTGTCGGACAGCGGTTCGCTCTACCGTCTGCTTGCGGCGGGGCTGCTGTTTTTTGGCAGCTGGCAGCTCTTTGTTCGGGGGCTTGCACAGCCTGTTGCCCATAGCGGACGGCAGGTGCAGGCACCCAGCGGGCGGGGAAATACCCCGGCGCGGCGTGCGGCTTGATTTAAGCGACTATCCGGGCGGGCGGAAAGCCCGCCTGTTTTGTTCATGGGGGGAGTCTGTGGTGGAACTTCTTGACAAGCTGACGATCTTGACAGATGCGGCGAAATATGATGTGGCCTGCACCTCTTCCGGCGGGGGCGATCGCGCACCGGCCGGGGCGGGGATGGGCAGCACCGCCGACTGCGGCATCTGCCACAGCTGGTCGGCGGACGGGCGGTGTATCTCGCTGCTCAAGGTGCTGATGACCAACCGGTGCGTCTTTGATTGCCGCTACTGCGTCAACCGGCGCAGCAATGATACCCCGCGTGCCGCTTTTGAGCCGGAGGAACTGGCCGAGCTGACAATGCGGTTTTACCGGCGCAACTATATTGAGGGGCTGTTCCTCTCCAGCGGGGTGGACGGCAGCCCCGATTATGCCACCGAGCAGATGATCCGTGCGCTCGAACTGCTGCGGGGCCGCTGCCAGTTCACCGGTTATATCCATGCCAAGGCGATTCCCGGCACCGATCCGCTGCTGATTGCCCGGCTGGGACTGCTTGCCGACCGGCTGAGCGTCAACATCGAGCTGCCCAGCCAGCAGAGCCTTGCGCTGCTCGCACCCGGCAAGACCAAAAAGAATATCCTTGGGCCAATGGCAGGTATCCGGGATGGTATTACAGAAAGTAGAGAAAGTGTCATAAAATACAAAAAGGCCCCCCGATTCGCCCCGGCTGGACAGAGTACGCAGATGATTGTCGGGGCAACCCCCGAGACCGACTTTCAGATTCTGCGGCTCACCGAGGGTCTTTATCAAAAGTTCGGGCTCAAGCGGGTCTTTTTTTCAGCCTATATCCCGGTCGCGGAGGACAGCCTGCTGCCGGCGCTGGACACCAAGCCGCCGCTGTTGCGGGAACACCGGCTCTATCAGGCGGACTGGCTGCTGCGGTTTTATCATTTTTCCGCCGATGAACTGCTCGACGAGGAGCATCCTCAGTTCAACCCCTTTCTCGACCCGAAATGCAACTGGGCGCTCAACCACCCCGAGCTCTTTCCGCTGGAGGTCAATGAGGCCCGGTATGAACTATTGCTTCGGGTACCGGGGGTCGGGCCGCGCAGCGCGGTGCGGATTGTCCGTGCACGGCGGCAGGGAAGCCTTGACTGGGGCGACCTCAAGCGGATCGGGGTGGTGCTCAAGCGGGCGCAGTATTTCCTGCTCTGCCGCGGCCGGAGGCCGGCGGGATTGTCCGGCGGGTGGAAATCGGCGGCGCGGGCGCTGATCGACGGCAGCCCGTTGGCCCAAACCGAGCAGCTCTCCCTTTTCGGGGGGACGGTGCGGCCGGAACAGATTGGGGCGGCGGCGGTCGAATGTCTTTGATGGGAGAGCACAGCGGGGAGGCGGTCTATCTGCGGGAGAATGTTACCTACCTGTACGACGGCAGCTTTGAGGGGATGCTCTGCTGCATCTTCGAGGCCTTTGCTCGGCGGGAACGGCCCAGCGCCATCTCAACCGGTGAGGCGCGGCAGATCAGTTTGTTTGAGGAGCGGTGGGTCGAGAGTCTGCCGATTCGGGCAAACCGGGTTTTTAACGGGCTGACCCAGAAGATCGGGCCCGGCGCGGCCCGGTTGGTGCGGATTCTCTACCTGTCAGAGCAACCCGAAAAGGAGCTGATCGCGCTTGACTTTGTGCGGCGAGCTTTTCAGGTTGGCCGTGGGGTGACCGCAATGCGGGGAGATCCGGCGGTGGCGTCCGCTTCGTCCTCGGTGGAGCGGGCCCTTGCCGAGGCGCACCAATATAAGGGCCTGCTGCGGTTTTCCGACGTCGGCGGGGTACTAGTCGCCGAGATCGAGCCGAAAAACCGGGTACTGCCGCTGCTCGCCGCCCATTTTTGCGGACGGTACCGCAACGAGGCGTTTTTGATCTACGATCGGGTCCACAAAGAGGCGCTGATCTGGCAGGACCGCACGCTGCGGTTTGAGGCGGTCGACAACCTGACCCTGCCGCCGGTTACTGGGGAGGAGCAGGAGACACGGCGGCTTTGGCGGCAATTTTATAAAACCATCGCAATCAAGGCGCGGGAGAATCCCCGCTGCCGCCAGACCAATATGCCAAAACGGTACTGGAACCTGCTGACCGAGATGCAGCCCGAAGAGACGGAAATGCCCGGACTGCCGGCGGTGCGGTAGAGAGCTCCCTCAAAAAAACAGGACGGCATGCAGCCACGTGGGCACATGCCGTCCTGTTTTTGTGTTATATCCGCTGCAGCTCACGGCTTTTTATAGCCGCACTTCGGGCAAACGCCGTTTTCATTGAGCGCAATGCCGCACAGCGGGCAGCGATCGATTCAGATTGTTGTAGACGGTGGCGAGCGCAATTTTCGGTGTTGTCTGTTTCATCAGCAGAAAAATCTGCTCGGCGGTGGGGTGTTCACAGGAGCTGTTGATCAGCTCTAAAATCCGTTTTCCATTCTGTGTCATCAAGCATCTTCCATTCAAATTTAGAATTATTCTATTTCAAAAAATGGAATAACATGAAAAATTTCTCCTGTCAAGCATTTTTTGGAATAATTCAAATTTAGAGCGGTAGGGCGTTCCCGCTTTTTGGGCGGGGCCAGCGATTGTGAAAAATGCGCCGCGCCAGATATTCCCTGCCCCAAAAGGGGAAATCTGTGTTATAATGTCGGTGCGGATTTTGTGTGTGGGAGGAAAACGGAATGGCACAGATGCGGCTGGACAAGCTGCTCGCGCAGGCTGCCGAGCTGCCGCGCTCCAAGGCGCGGCGGGAGATTCTCGCCGGCAGGGTGACGGTGGACGGTGTGGTCTGCCGTCAGCCGGATCAGAAGGTCGAGTCGGACGCAGCCCTTGGCCTTGCGGGCAGGCCGCTGTGCTGGCAGCAGCAGATTTATCTAATGGTGGACAAGCCCGCCGGGCTGCTCAGCGCAAGCCGGGACGCTTCCTGCCGCACGGTGGTGGATCTGGTGCGGGATCAATACCCCCGCCGCGCGCTCTTTCCGGCCGGGCGGCTGGACAAGGACTCCACCGGATTTGTGCTGCTCACCGACGACGGGCCTCTTGCCCACGCGCTGCTTTCTCCCAAACATCATGTGGAGAAGGTCTATCGGGTCACCCTTGATTGCCCGGCGACCGAGGAGATGCGCCGCGGCTTTGCCCAGGGGGTGACCCTCGTTGATGGGCAGCGGATGCTGCCCGCCGGGCTCGAGATCGATTCTGAAGACCCCGCTGGTGTTACCGTGACGCTGCATCAGGGTGTCTATCATCAGATCAAGCGGATGTTCGGAGTCTATGGGGCGGGGGTGGTGACGCTGCGCCGGGTTGCGATCGGCGGCGTGGCATTGGATCCCACGCTCGGGCCGGGCGGCAGCCGGCCCCTCACCGCGGCAGAGCTGGCGCGGCTGCGCGGGGTGCTCGGAGAACTTGGGGAGCCTGCGGACTTCGCGCGGCAGGACGGGTGAAATCACGGTTTTTTCTGCCAAAAGTGGAATTTTATCAAGTTGCACAGGAATAACGTGAGTATTTTGTCGATTCCTATTGCAAAAGACGAAACCATTGTGTAAAATAGAAACAACGCAGACGGCAAATTGGTGAAATTCACAAGCGGCAGTTACTGCCGGAGAGGAAGGAAAACGATCAGTATGGCGAACAGAGTATTTCAGGGCGTAATCTACCAGATGAAGGACGCGGTGGACCGGGTCCTCGGGGTTGTGGATGAGACCGGCACCATCATCTCCTGCAGCGAATTGACCAAGATCGGGGAGGTGCGGGACGGCATTGCCGCCGACCGGCTCTCTACCGGCGACGTTTTTGTGCGGGATGGATACACCTATCATATGTTCAGCTCGAACAAGCGCAATGACTACGCTGTTTTCGTCGAGGGAACCGACGATCTTGCCGGTCGATACGCCTCCCTCATCACGGTAGCGCTGCAGAACATCAAGCAGTATCACGACGAGAAGTTTGATAAGGCCAACTTCATCAAGAATGTCGTGCTGGACAACATTCTGCCCGGCGACATCTACGCCAAGGCGCGGGAGCTGCATTTCTCGACCGATGTTTCTCGGGTGGTGCTGCTCATTCGAGTCACCAGCGGCAATGACATCTCGGCCTATGACGTCGTCAGCGGGTTGTTCCCCGACAAGCAGAAAGACTTCGTCTTCAATATCAGCGAGAATGACACCGTGCTGGTCAAGGAGATCCGCCGCGGCATCGACCGGGAGGACATCATCAAGCTGGCTGCGAGCATTGTGGACACCCTCAACGGCGAGCACTACATCAAGAGCATTGTTGGTATCGGCACCCCGATCGCCAACGTCAAGGATCTGGCCACCAGCTTTAAGGAGGCGCAGATCGCGCTTGAGGTCAGCAAGGTGTTTGACACCGAACAGACGGTGGTCAGCTACGACAGCCTGGGCATTGCCCGCCTGATCTACCAGCTGCCCACGACCCTGTGCGAGATGTTCCTGCGGGAGGTCTTTAAGCAGGGAAGCATCGATTCGCTGGATTCCGAGACGCTGTTCACCATTCAGCGGTTCTTTGAAAACAATCTGAACGTCTCCGAGACCAGCCGCGGTCTCTTCGTTCACCGCAACACGCTGGTCTACCGGCTGGAGAAGATCAAGAAGCTCACCGGCCTGGATCTGCGGGAGTTCGACGACGCCATCGTCTTCAAGGTGGCGTTGATGGTCAAGAAGTATCTCAACTCTAATCCCGCAAAGTATTGATTCGGCACAAGACCACGCGGGTGCGCCGGGCAAAAAACAGGAGACAGTTTCCGGTTTTGCCCGGTATTCTTTTGTACGGCAACTTGCACACCAATCGCACCGCGCGCAGAGAAGGAGCAACAAACCAATGGCAATGATCGAGTTCAAGAACGTCAAAAAGGTCTACCCCGGCGGAATTACCGCTCTCCACGACATGAATTTACAGGTGGAAAAGGGGGAGTTTGTCTTCGTGCTGGGACACTCCGGCGCGGGCAAGAGCACCTTTCTCAAGCTGATTTTACATGAGGAGGCCGCAACCGAGGGGCAGGTCATCGTCAACGGCTACGATCTCACCAAGATCAAAAACCGACAGATTCCCTATCTGCGCCGCTCGCTGGGCGTGGTGTTTCAGGACTTCCGGCTGATCCCCACGATGACCGCTTATGAAAACGTGGCTTTTGCGATGCGGGTGACCAATATTCCCGAAAGACAGATCCGCAGCCGGGTGCCCTATGTACTCAACCTGGTTGGGCTCAAGGAGAAGGCGCGCAGCTTTCCTCCCGAGCTGTCGGGCGGTGAGCAGCAGCGGGTCGCGCTGGCCCGCGCGCTGGTGCACTCCCCCCCGATCATTATTGCGGACGAGCCCACCGGCAACATCGACCCTGAGCTCTCGGTTGAGATCATGGGCCTGCTGACCGCGATCAACAAGGTCGGCACCACCGTCGTCGTGGTCACCCATGAACAGGAGCTCGCGGCACAGTTCCACAAGCGGACAGTCACCATCGACCACGGCTCGGTGATCTCGGATGTCAGCGGCTGGCAGGCGAACATGGTGCCGCCCAGCGAAGTGGAGGTGATTCGGTGAGAGGATCGGGTTTTCGCTATCTCACTCGGCAGGGGCTGAGCAACCTGCGGCGCAACAAGCTGATGAGCTTTGCGTCGATCGGCGTACTTACCGCTTGTCTGGTCATCACCGGCATCGCAGCGCTATTGTCGATCAATGTGAGCAATTTTGTCGATTATCTGGGCGCCCAGAATAAGGTTATTGTCTATCTCAATCTCGACGCCGATCAGGCGACCCTCGACGAGGCCGCCGAGGCGATCAAGTCGGTGGACAATATTCTCGAGTACACCTTTGTTTCAAAGGAAGACGCATTGGAGGAGACCAAGGGCTGGATCGCCGAATACGACAACGGCGCTTATGCCAATGCGCTGGACGGCTATGAAGGGGAGAACAATCCGCTGTATGCCAGCTACCGGGTCACAATCGATGATCTGACCCAGATGGAACAGACGGTACAAGAGCTCTCCCAGCTGCCCGGTGTGGATTTTGTCGATTCTCCCAGCGAGCTGGCCGGCGCGCTGGTTTCGCTCAAGAACACCGTCAACATTGCAGGCTGGGGTCTAGTCGCGGTCCTCGCGGTGGTCTCGCTGGTGGTCATCTCGAACACCATCCGGCTGACCGTCTTCGCCCGGCGCAAGGAGATCAATATCATGAAATTCGTCGGGGCGACCAACGGCTTTATTCGTCTGCCTTTTCTGGTGGAGGGAACCGCGATCGGGGTCATCTCGGCGGTGCTCTCCTTTGGGCTGGTTTCGGGGGCCTATCTGGCGGTCATCGAGGCGGTCTCCGCGCAGGGAGACGGCTGGCTGTCCAACCTCTATTTCAGCTTGTTGAGCTATCGGGCGGTCTGGCCCTGGCTGGGCGGCGGTTTCCTGATCAGCGGCGTGCTGATTGGCGGTTTCGGCAGCGCAATGAGCGTACGCAAACACCTTAAGGTTTGAGGAGGATAACCCCTTGAAAAAGACAACGGCACGGATTCTGTGCGCGCTGATGGCTGTGGTGATGTTGGCGATGCTGGCGATGCCCTATATTGCCCGCGCGGTCACAAGCGATGATCTGCAGCAGCTGGAACAGGAGTTGCAGGACGTACGCAACGAGGGCAAGGAACTGGAAGAAAGACAGGAACAGCAGGAAGCCTATAAGGAAAATCTTGAGCAGCAGAATGAGATTATCCGCCAGCAGATCACGACGATCGCGGCTTCGATTGAGACGACCAAGCAGGCGCTGGCCGAAAAGCAGGCCGAGCTGGACGAAAAGCGGCGGGAGATTGAAGAGACCGACGCGCTGTTTGCCGAGCGGCTGCGGGCGATGCAGGTCAACCACAGTTCGGGGCTGCTCTCCACCCTGCTTGCGGTCAACACCTTTGACGAGCTGCTGACCGCTTCGACCACCCTGTCGAGAATCTCGGCGGCGGATACCACCCTGCTCAAAAAGCTGGGGGAGGAGCGCACCGAGATCGAGCGGCAGGAGGCCGAGATCAATCTCCAGCTGACCCAGCTGGAGGAGGATCAGGCTGCACTAGAGAGCAAAAAGCAGGAGCTCGCGGCCAACATTCAGGCCGCCGACGCCAGCATCAACGAGACTGAGGCGCTTCAGCTTGCCAATAAGGAGGAAGAGGCGCGGCTGGTTCAGGAGTACAACGAGGCGAGAAAGCAGGCCGAGGCGGAGATGCAGCGCCCGTCGGACAACCCCGAATTTGTCGGCGGGGCCTATAACTGGCCGGTGCCGGGCTATTATCACATCTCCTCCCCCTATGGCTGGCGCACCCTGTACGGGCAGCCGGACTTCCATACCGGCATCGACATCAGCCGGGGCAGCCAGGCCAGCATCTACGGCGCGAATATTGTTGCCAGCCTGTCGGGCACCGTGCAGACGGTGGTTTACGGCAGCCGCGGCTACGGCTACTATGTCATCGTTGACCACGGCGGCAACAACAAGACACTCTACGGCCATATGAGCCGGATCGACATCACCGTCGGCCAGCAGGTCACCGGTGGGGTTACGGTGCTCGGCGGCGTGGGCAGTACCGGCAACTCGACCGGACCGCACCTGCATTTTGAGATCCGGCTGGGCGGCCAGCAGGTTGACCCCGCGCCCTATCTGGGCCGTTGACGGTCTGTGGCGTTCATAAAAACAACACATTCCGGCAATATACTTATCTGTATCTGTCAATCCCCGGCGGCATGGCCGCAGGCGGGTGAGACCCAAGCGGAGGTTCCGGCATGAAGAAAAAAATATCGGTCAGTTTGGCTGCGGCGATTGCGATCATCGCGATGACCGTGACCTTTTCGGTGACCATGATTCTGGCGATGAAGATGTTCGACAGCACCGTCAGCGATGTAAATGAAAAACAGGCGATGTACAATAAGCTGGCAGAGGTCGACAAGGTCGTGCGGGATAATTTCTATACCGAGATCAACGATCAAACCCTCTATGACATGCTCGCGACCGGCTATATCGCGGGCCTGGGCGACCGCAACAGCAAGTATTATACCGCAAAGCAGGTTATCGAGCGCAATGACATTGCCAGCGGCAAGTTGATGGGCATCGGCGTTGATCTCGTCAAGGATACCAGCGGCTATTTCAAAGTGGTCAAGCTCTATACCGGCAGCCCGGCAGAGACGGCTGGCCTGACCAAGGGAATGATCCTCACCAAGCTGGACGATACTGACCTCAAAGCCCTGACCCTTGACACGGTCAACAGCATGCTGCGGGGCGAGAGCGGCACCAGTATTACGGTGACCTATCTCAAGGATAATGTCGAGACCGCGGTCACAATTCAGCGCAGCGTTTACGATCTGCCGCTGGTCGAATACCAGCTGACACAGGATGCGGTTGGCTATATCAAGATTATCAGCTTTACCGATGATACCGCCGCGCGGCTGGACTATGCGATCAATTCGCTGACCGATCAGGGGGCCACCTCGCTGATCTTTGACCTGCGGGACAATGCGGACGGAAGCCTCTCGGCTGCTGCGGAATGTATCGATCTGCTCTGCCCGGCAGGCACCATTGTCTCGGGCGTCTATCGCGACGGGGAGACCCGCGTGCTCTACACCAGCGATGAAAACGAGGTCTCGTTGCCGATGGTGGCGCTGACCAACGAATCCACCTCCGACGCGGCCGAGCTGTTCGCCGTCTCGATCCGGGATTTCGGCAAGGGCAAGGTCGTCGGCGCGACAACTGCCGGCAAGGGCACAATGCAGCGGCTCTATTCGATGAGTGACGGCAGCGCGGTCAGCCTGACCGTTGCGGTGCTGATGCCCGGACGCAGCGAGAGCTTTGACGGGGTGGGGATTGCCCCTGACTATGAGCGGGTGCTCTCGGCGGAAGAGAAGAACTTCTACTACGACTTTACCATCGACGACGACCCGCAGATTCTGCGTGCCCGTGAGGTCGCAGTCAGCCTTGCCGCCGGCAACACCGGTGAGGGACCTTCCAATAGCCAGAGCAGCTCCTCTGCGCCGTCTTCCTCTTCTGCCGCGACGGAATCTTCCTCCGCGCCGGCGGACAGCAGCACGGCCGACAGTAGTGCGTCCCAGAGCGATTCGGAGTAATTAAAAAACAGGATCTGTTCGCCCCGGCAAAGGGTGCGGCGAGACAGGAAAACAGAACCTTTTTTGGCTGTTTTCTTGCGTCGCCGCGCCTAAGAGCCGGGGCTTTTTTGCACCCATTTTACGTGAAGCGACAGGGTCGAAAAATGAAATTTCATGCAAAATTATGAACTAAAAATGAAAGAACGTCTGAAATCAAAAAAAATAGCGGATAATTGTGAATACAAGCCTGTATATCCATGCAAGAGCGACCAGAGGCCGGTATTTTGCGGGATTTGGAGCGCAGGTTTGGTTGACCGGTTTGCCCCGGTCTGTTAAAATGCTCCAAGTGAGGTCAAGAAAGGGCTGCCTCGTGGCTTTGATGCGGAAGATCCGCCGCAGAGGGCAACGCAGTACGGCCCGGCAGAAATTCAGAATGATTCGCGTCCCATAAGTTTTGGTATCGGCCATCAGGCCGGCGCTGTGACGGGGGACGGCGGCGCGGGGAGGTTCTTTTCCCTGCAAGGGCGCGGCAAAGCCATTCGGCGGTGCCGGGCAAGAAAAAAGGAGTGAATGCATGACCAAGCTCATCGAGCATCTGCGGCGCAGATTCGAGCGGATCCCCGCTCGGGCCTGGGCTGTGACCATCTGTGCGGCGTCTCTCTGCTGTACCCTGTTCGGCCTTTATCTGGCGCTGAACATCGTGCTGGTGACCGACTCTGACGGTAACCGTCAGATGCTGTTTACCACCGCTGAGGATCCCGAGCAGCTGATGGAGGTCTCCGGGATTGTCGCCGGAGAGTATGACGACGTATTTTACACCGAGTACAGCGGCAATCTTGCCAGCCTGAACATCCAGCGCGCATTTGAGGTGCAGGTGACGGCGGACGGACAGACCCGTACCGCCTATATTACCGAGGGCACCGTCGAGCAGGCGCTGGAACAGGTCGGCGAGGTACTTGGGGAGCACGACTATACCGAACCCTCTCTCAACACCTCACTCAACGAGGGGGATGCGGTGACCGTCCATCGGGTGGAGTACCGGGATACCGTGGTGCAGACCGAGATCCAGCCCGAGACCGTTTATGAGGAAACCAGCCTGCTCTACCGCAGGAAAAACACCACCTATGTGATCCAGGAAGGGGTCCCCGGCGTGCGGGAGACCACCAGCCGGGAACGGGTGGTGGACGGGGTGGTGGAATCCGCCGAGGTCATCAAGGTGGAGGACGTCGTCCCGGCGCAGGACGAAATCATCATGCGCTACGGCGCGGGGGCCGTGATCTCACCACTGGAAGCCCCTGAGGGGATCAGCATTGTCAACGGGGTCCCCAGCAGCTATCGTCGGGTGCTGACCGGCCGCGCGACTGCCTATTCGGCCAGCCGTGGACGGGGCTCCTCGGGCCTGGGGCTGTATCTGGGCACCGTCGCGGTGGATCCCAACGTCATTCCCTATGGCAGCCTGCTGTATATCACCTCGACCGATGGCCAGTTTGTTTACGGCTTCGCGGTCGCGACCGATACCGGCAGCGCGATGGTCGAGGGACACGCGCTGGTAGACCTCTTCTATGAAACGACCAGCGAGGCGTTGATGTCGGCTGTCCAGCAGGTCAATGTCTATCTGCTGTGAGATTACGGATCAAACGAAACAGCACAAAGCTGAAAAGCGGCGGGAAAATCCCGCCGCTTTTTTGCTTCCTCTTGACAAACTGTACCTGTTGTGTAACAATAGTTACGTAACATGTGTTGCATATTAAAGGGGGAGGATTATAATGCCGCCAAAGCCTAAGATCACCAGACAGATGATTCTGGATGCCGCGCTGGAAATCACCCGGAAAGAGGGATTTGAAGCGGTCAACGCGCGGAGCATTGCCCAAAAGCTGCGCTGTTCCACCCGTCCGATCTTCACCTGCTACCAAGGGATTCCGGCGCTCAAGGAGGAATTTTTAGAGTTTGCGTTTGGATATTATGAACGGTATGTTGAGCGCTACGCGCGAAATCAAAAGATAGCGCCCGGCTTGCTCTTTCCGCTGTCCTATCTTTCGTTTGCGAAGGAGGAGACCAACCTGTTCCGGCTGCTCTTTGTCAGCGACATGGCGCTGGAGATGAAGGGCAAGGACGACTTTTACACCGAACTGGGGAACATCGAAAAAGCAAACGCATTCTCTAGGCAGTTCGGTCTTCGGCCGGAACAGGGCCGAGCGGTTTTTTTGGATTTATTCTTTTATTCGCACGGTATGGCTGTTTTGACCGCGAGCGGAAAGCTGGCGCTGAACCAGCACAACTGTGAGGAGCTGCTGCAAAGGCTGCTAAACGCTGAACTGGAATCTATGGCCGGAGAGGAGGCGGTGCGGGATGCAGCCCAATCGGTATCTGAATGAGTTTTACCAGTCCTATGATGAGGACCTTCGCCTGACGACAAGACACGGATCGGTTGAGTTCCTCACCACCATGCGGTATCTGGAGCGCTACCTGAAGCCCGGGGACCGGTTGCTTGAGGTCGGCGCCGGTACCGGCCGATATGCCCATGCGCTGGCACGCCGGGGCTTTTCGGTCGATGCGGTGGAGCTGGTCGAGCATAATATCGAGCTCTTTCAAAAAAACACCGCCCCGCAGGAGCAAATTTCGGTTGTACAGGGTGACGCGCGGGATCTGTCGGCTTTTTCCGATAACCAATACGACAAAACCTTGCTGCTCGGTCCGCTTTACCATCTGTATTCGTTCGAGGATAAGCGGCGGGCGATCCACGAGGCGATCCGGGTGACCCGACCGGGCGGGGTGGTCTTCGCCGCTTATGTGATTTCGGACGGCTGTCTCATCGACGAGGGCTTTCGTCGCGGAAATATCGACGTCGCGGACTATCTCAAGCGGGGGTTGCTCGACCCGGAGAACTTTGCAGCGCACTCGGAACCCAAGGATCTGTTCGAACTGGTCCGCAAAGAGGATATCGATGCGCTAATGCGTCCATTTGCGGTGAAAAGACTGCACTATGTCGCATCAGACGGCTGTGCGCTGCTGCTGCGGGACGAGATCGACCGGATGGATGAGGAGACCTTCCGCCTGTTTTTGAACTATCATTTTGCGGTCTGCGAGCGGGAGGATCTCGTTGGAATTACAAGCCACGCGCTCGATATTTTTCAGAAATGACAACATAGCTGGGAGCATAAAAAAGATCGGAAGGGCATTTGCCTTTCCGATCTTTTTTGTCGGGTGTCAGAAGACAACGAGTACGGTGCCCTGATAGGTCTCCTCGATGTAGCTCTTGACCTCGGGGCTGTTCATCGCTTCGATCAGCGCCTGGATCTCGGGACGGTCATCTCCCTCGCGGATCGCGAGGACGTTGGGATAGGTCTGGGCAGCCTCGCTGTTGGCGTCCTCCTTCGCGATGGCGGTGTCGGCGATGCCGGCGCCCAGCGCGTAGTTGCCGTTGATGACCCCGAGATCGACGTCGGCCAGCAAATTCGGGATCTGGGCGGCGACAACCTCTTCGATCTGGATGTTCTTGGGATTCTCGACGATGTCGGCGACGGTGGCCTCAAGGCCGACCCCGTCCTTCAGGGTGATCAGTCCCTGTGCGGCGAGCAGCTGCAGCGCGCGGGCCTCGTTGCTGGTGTCGTTGGGCACCGCGATGGCGCCGCCGTCGGGCAGCTCTTCGAGCGAAGCGGTCTTGCCCGGATAGATCGCCATCGTCTCAAAGTGAACCTCGGCGCCGACTGCGAGGTGGGTGCCGTTCTCGGCGTTGAACTCCTCAAGATAGGGGGTGTGCTGGAAGAAGTTGGCGTCCAGATCACCCGCCTCAAGGGAGGTATTCGGGATGATGTAGTCATCAAACTCCTGTACCACCAGCTCGATGCCCTGCTGTGCCAGCAGCGGCTTGACCACATCGTTCAGGATCTCGGCGTGGGGGGAGGGGGAGGCACCGACGGTCAGGGTGACGGTCGAAGCGGCGGAGGAACCGTCCGCAGGGGTGCTGCTGCCGGCGGTGCTGGACGAATCCGAAGAGCCGCAGCCGGTCAGAACAAGGGAAAGGGCGAGCGCCGCGCTTGCCGCGGCAAGAATGGTTTTGCGTTTCATATCTCAAATTCCTCTCTTTGCGTTATATTGTTGGGTGAAACAGGTCGCTGACGAGAGACAGCGTCGGATCGGGCGGCGCGGCGTCCCGCGCCCTTCTTCTCCGCGGCGTCCCGCGGACGGGGCCCACTCCGGCGTCCAAATGTCAGGAGCGGTTTCGTTTATCTATCCGGTTTGCGGTAAAACCGAAGAGAAACTGAATCAGGCAGACCAGAAGGACCAGCAGCAGAATGGTGAAGAGCATGACCTCGGTCTGGTAGCGGTAGTAGCCGTAACGGATCGCGATGTCGCCAAGGCCACCCGCGCCGACGGTGCCGGCCATCGCCGAATAGCCGATCAGGGTGATCGCGGTGATCGAAAGGCCGCGGATCAGGCTGGGCAGCGACTCGCCCAGCAGCACCTGCAGGATGATCTGCAGCCGGGTCGCACCCATGCACTTGGCGGCCTCGATGACCCCGGTGTCGACCTCCTGCAGACTCTGCTCGACCAGCCGCGCCACGAAGGGGGCTGCGCCGATGACCAGCGGCACGATCGCCGCCGTCGGGCCGATCGCCTTGCCGGCCACCAGCCGGGTGAAGGGGATCAGCGCGATGATCAGGATGATGAAGGGGATGCTGCGGCCAATGTTGACGATCCAGCCCAGCGCCCGGTTGAGGGGCAGATTCTCATGGATGCCGCCCTTGCCGGTGGTGTAGAGCAGTACCCCCAGCGGCAGCCCCAGCAGATAGGAAAAAATCGTAGAGCCGGCTACCATGTAGAGGGTGGCCCCCAGACCCTCGAGCAGAACCCCTTTGAGGGAGAGAATTGTTTCAAGCATGTTTGCGTCCTCCTTCCACACCCAGCAGCAGCCGTGTGATGCTGCTGGCCGGCTTTGCAAAGATCTCGTCGGTGCGCCCGCCCTCGGCGAACTGCGCCGCGTCGATGACCGCGACCTTGTTGCAGATCTCCCGCACCACCGCGATCTCATGGGTGATAACCACGATGGTCACCCCGAGCCGTTGGTTGAGCTCCCGCAGCAGCTCGAGCACCTGACGGGTGGTCAGCGGGTCGAGTGCGCTGGTCGGCTCGTCACAGAGCAGAACCTGGGGATTGGTTGCCAGCGCCCGGGCGATCGCCACCCGCTGGCGTTGGCCGCCGGAAAGCTGGGCGGGATAGGCATTTGCCTTATCCGCAAGCCCGACCAGCTCGAGCAGCTCATCGACCCGGGCTTCCCGCTCGGCCCGCCGCACCCCGGCCAGCCGCAGCGGAAACGCGACATTTTCACGGACCGATTTCTGCATCAGCAGGTGGTAGCCCTGAAAGACAACCCCCATCCGGCGGCGGGCGGCAAGCAGCTGCTTGCCCCGCAGGCTGGCCAGATCGACACCGTCCAGCAGAATCCGTCCCGAGGTGGGTTGCTCGAGCATCGACAGGCAGCGCAGCAGGGTGGATTTGCCCGCGCCGCTCATCCCGATGATGCCGAAGACGTCCCCGTCCTCGATGGAAAAGCTGACCTCCCGCAGCGCGGTGACCTCGCCGGCGGCGGAGTGAAAAATCTTGGTGAGATTTTCGATCTGAATCATAATTGGCCCTCCTTCAGGCATAGAAAAAAGCCCTCGTCCTTGAAGCGATTCAAGGACGAGGGCTGTATGCTCCCGTGATACCACCTTGGTTTATCCCGCGCTCACGCGCCGGGACCTCTGCAACTGCTCCGGTCCAATGCCTTTTACAGTCTGCCACGATAACGGGTGGACCCGTCGCGAGCTAACCGCTTTCCGGCTCGCCCGCGCAGCTCAGAGACCATGTTCGGCATTTTTCGCTTTACCCCCTCGCACCAGAACGGGGGCTCTCTGTGAAAGCGGCCAACGCTTACTCTTCTCATCAGCGCCTTTTGTTGTTTGATTGTGATTTCATTATACACGCGGATTTGGAATTGTCAACCGTGTAAAAACAACCAGCGATTTTTCCCAATCCAGCTAAATTTTCTCAAAACTGCACAAAATCAATCAAAAATTCTGGTTTCCCTGCTGAAATTCCGGTTCCTTCGGCTGCTGTGGCGTGAACGGTGCGCTGGTTGGCGAAGGCGGCGCAAAGCCCTGTGCCGGGGGCGTCCTATCGGGCGCGGGTCCCGGGACCGGCGGCACAAAGAAGGAGGCCGGCATCCGCGGCAGCAGGATTACCCGGCTGTCACACAGCCGGTCGGCGAAGGTCCGCTTCTGCTGGTCGCCCGCGGCGAACAGATAACCCAAAAAGAGCAGCCCGTTGAGAAAACGCCCCACCGTCTCACGGTAAAGCGCGTCCCACCAGCCCAGCGGCCCGCCGGATGCAGAGACCACCCGCATGTGCAGCAGCCGTTTGCCGGGGGTCGCGCCCATGCCGACGGTAAAGAAAAAGAAATAGGCAGCACGGGCCGCCGCATGGGCGAGATCTGCGCCGGTGTAGGAGAAAAAGACCGGATTATCACCGATCCCATAGAGGGAAAGCGCCCAGAACAGCGCCGAGAGCGGCAGACAGATCAACCCTGACAGCAGCCAGTCGATCACCAGCGCGCCGCCCCGCCGCCAGAAACCGGCGTAGGTCGCGTTAACCTGCGTATACATACATCGGCACCCCGTTCTTTGCGGTCTCGGCAAGCTCCTCCAGCACCTGGTTGTCGCTCTTGGGCAGAACATCTTCTACTGCGCTGAGCAGCCAGTCAAAGATAGTGGCCTGCGAAAAATCGGTGTAATAGGCCTCGACCCCGGTCAGCTCGGAGAAGTCCTCCAGCGCCTGATCATAGTCGCCGATCGCGTCGATCAGCCCATTGTCCAGCGCCTGCTGGGCGGTGTAGATCCGCCCGTCGGCCAGCTGGCGGACCCGCGCCTCATCCATTCCGCGGCCGGCACAGACGATCCCGACAAACTGGTTATAGGCCTCATCCACGACGCTCTGGTAGATTGCCCGCTGCTCGTCGGTCAGCGGCAGGTCACTCGCACCCATCGATTTGTTCGCTCCGCTGGTGATGTACACCGTCTTGAGCCCCAGCTTTTCATACAGTCCGCTGACGTCGGTATAGCTGATGATGACCCCGATCGAGCCGGTGGTGGTGTTGCGGTTGGCGACGATGTGGTCGGCCGCCATCGCGATATAGTAACCGCCGCTGGCTGTGGTGGGGCCGAAATAGGCCCAGATCGGCCGGCCGGTGGCCTCTTTGTACTCCATCAGCGCGAGATAGAGTTCGTCCGACTCATAGACCCCGCCCCCGCCGGTGTCGAAATAGAGGAAGATGCCCTTGTTGGAGTCGTCATACTGCAGCTGTTCGACATAGTTCACCGTCTCGTTATGGTGATAGCTGGGCTGGTTCATCCCCAGCGCGTCTCCGCTGGCGTTCTGGATCGTGCCAACCACATTGATGACCGCGAAGCTGTCTCCAACCGAAGGCGCCTGCTCTGTTGCCGTAAAGGAAAACTGGCGCAGCACCGCGGAGAAAAAGACCCCGGTCAGACCGGTTACCGCCAGCACCACGCAGGTGATGACGATGCCGAATACCTGTTTTTTCTTCAAATTGTTCACCTCGTTGCGGCAAAAGCCGAAAAATTACTTATTTCCCATTATACAACAGAATCCCAAAAGCGCAAACCCGGCGCAGGATTGCCAAGAGGCGCCGCGGCGGGTATAATGGGCAAAAAAGGGGGAAGGGCGAATGATGACGCCGATGCGCCGCGCCGAGCGGGAGATTGCGGATTTTGAACAGCAGCTGGAACTTCTCGCGCGCTGTAAGGTCTGCCGGCTCGGGCTGCGGGATGAAGAGGGGCCCTATATCCTGCCGCTCAACTTTGGTTTTGCGCGGCAGAACGACGGGTTGGTTCTGTATTTTCACAGCGCAAAGGCGGGGCGAAAGCTGAGGGCGATTGCCGCTGACCCGCTCGTCGCGTTTGAGCTGGACACCGATCATCAGCTGCGGGAGGCAAAGGAGCCCTGTGGGTTCGGCTACGCCTATGCCTGCCTGACCGGAACCGGCCGGGCGGAGCTGGTGGACGACCCCGAGGAAAAATGCCGCGCCCTCGCGCTGCTGATGCGCCACCAGACCGGCCGGGACTTTTGCTTTACCCCGCAGCAGGCCGACGCCGTCGCGGTGATCCGGCTGCGGGTCGAACGGATGACCGGCAAAGTCTGCCGATAACAACTTTTCAGCTGTAAAAAAACTGCCGCGCGGCGGCCCGGATGAGGGCTTTACCGCGCGGCAGTTTTTGTGAGAATTTATTTTTCTTCCCAGATCGGCTCCTTGAGCACCCAGCGCCCAAAGCGGTCCTTTTCAAACAAATCGGTGTTGTAGAACCGGTCGAGAATCGACCAGAACTCGCTCTCGGAATAGCCGCAGAATTCACAGAAATCCCGCACGCAGAGCGGATCCAGCGCGCCGTCCCGCTCCTTGATGATGGGGATGGCCTCCTCGCGGGTCATCAGCCCGTAACGGATATACCGGGCGGTGTAGTCGGTGGCGGCGGCGTGGCCGAACTTCGGATATTTCAGCCAGCTGTGTACCAGATAGGCACGGCTGTCGATCTGGTCAAAGTTCTCGGCATGATGGGCGCGGTCCCACTCGTGGGTCAGATCATGGAAGCCGTGCGCCTTCGCGATCTGATAATTCTTAAAGCTGTTCCAGGGCAGGAAATAGCTCATATAGAACGGGTCGAGCTTGGCCAGCTCCTCGGCGGAGGGGGCCTCGGTCAGGATCAGGTCGTTCTCGCTGACGCCATAGCTCAGCAGCTCCTCCTTCGGGAAGCCGACGGCCACGCCGTTCTCGATCTGGCCCTTGGCGGAATAGGTCTCCTCGTCGGCATTGCCGCCGTACTCAAAGCTGACGTTCTCGCCGTAGCAGAGGAAGGGGGTGTTGAACTTTGCCGCCATGTGCAGCGGGAAGGTATAGATCAGGCGGTCGACATACCAGGTCGGCTTGCCGTATTTCTCAAAAAAGGCGCGCATCAGCTTCTTCTGTGCCTTGATGTTCGGCTTGCAGCTGATGATGGTGCAGCCGAACTCCTCGCTGATGTTTTTCAGGTTATGCTTGCCCGCCTCGGTCATCGGGAAGTTGTCCTCGACGCTGAAGAGGATGGGGTTCATGTGCATGATCTCTTTGAGGATATACACCTGGAAATGGCTGTCCTTGCCGCCCGAGACCGCGACGGCGCAATCGTAGCCGCCGGGGCCGTTCATCCCGCGGTATTTGTCGCACATCGCCTCAAATTCTTTCCAGCGGGCATCCCAGTCCACCTGGCTGCGGTGTTCATAGTGGCGGCAGGCCGAGCAGACACCCTCGGCGTCGAAGGTAATGCCGGGCCGGGTATCGGGCATGGTGCACTTTTTGCAGTATTTCATCCGAATTTCTCCTTTTGTCAATCGAAAGGGCCTATTTGGGCCGGCTTTTCTTTATTGTACCCGATTTTTGTCGGTATCACAAGCCGGATTTGCAAGGACAAAGCGGCGCAGCTTTTCCTCCCAGCGGGCGACCTGTTCCTTTGAGACCTTTGCCTTTTGGATATAGCCCCAGATCCGCCCCGCAAAGGAGGCGAACGGCGGACAGAGCTTCGCAAACCGCGCCGGGTTGAGATGTATCGCATCCATCGCGTGGATGCCGATCAGCGCGAAGAATTTCAGCCAGTTGAAATGCGGCTTGAAACCGGGCGCAAACGGGTCGTCCCGCGGCGCTTCGCGGTGGACCTGCTCGAGCAGGCCCGCCATCCGCAGATAGGCTGCACGGCCGGGGTCGTTGTCAAAGTACCCCTCGATGACCTCCTTGTCCAGCGGAAAGGCAGCCGGCGGCGCATCCATCGCCGCGGCAAAGGATGCGTAGTCGGTCAGATACCGACCACCCTTGTAGATCACCGGGTCAAACTCGTGGGGGATCGGCACCGGCCGCAGGATCTCACAGCTCTTGCCGGCAAAATAGACCTCGGCGACGGCGGTGCTCATCCAGATCAGGATGCCGTCTGCCGCGACGATCCATTGCTTGACCGAATCCTCGAAGATCACATGAAAGTTCGGCCGCTTTTGCTCCAGCGCGGCCAGCGCCGGGCTGTTCCACTCGGAGGGATGGCGCCGGTAGACCAGCTCGACCTCGGGATGGTCGGCGAGGTAGCGGTCAAACCAGTCGAGGGTCGCGGCCATTGATTCCCGGTTGACCCGGGCAAAATCGGTGAAATCCTGCCCCGCCATCTCGGACAGCTCCCGCACCTCGTCCTCACCCATCGAAGCATAACCGAAACTGGAGATATAGAGCAGCAGCTTCTTTTCAGGGTCGAGGCCAAACCGCCTGCAGAGGGCGGCCTTGTCCTCAAAATAACCCGCAAACTCCGGGCGCAGGAAGTCCATCATGATCGCCCCGGTCACCGGCGCGTTCTCTTCCGGCATCCCATGCTCGATCAGCCGGCGGCGGGTGCGCTCTCCCCAGCAGGTCTGCACACACCGCTTGGCATTGCCCTCAAAGTTGAACCAGGGCTCGGCTTCCTGGGTGTCCGAGAGCATCTGTTCCCAGTGCAGGTTGACCACCCGCCGGCAGCGGCCGACATTGTTGTAGACATGGCTGTTGAGCCCCTCGTTGTCGTACAGGTTGCTCGCCACCAGCACCCGCGGCCGGCGCCAGATGAAGTATTTGAGCTTTTTGCGGTCGAGCAGCTGACGGATCTCGACCGAGTAGCCACGCCGCTCAAGTTCGAGTTTGAGCAGCAGCAGGCTCTCGTACTCCCGCACCACATGCTCGTAGAGAATCAGAAAATCCAGCCCCATCACGCCACCTCGCTAAACAGGATCTCGGTCCAGGTGGGCAGCCCGTGAACCGTATCAATGTGGAAACCGTCGTAGAACATGGCGTCCGGCCAGGCGGGATCATTTGCCCACTCATAGTCGAGCACCAGCGCGCCGCAGTCCTCCAGCGCCGCGAGGGCGGGCTGCATCGCCTCGTCGATGCCCAGCGGCTCGCAGACCAGCGCGCGCACACTCTGCTCCATCGGAGGCAGCACGATGGTCAGCGCAATGCCCTTTTCGGCGCAGAAGCCGGCGAGGTCGAGCAGCTTTTCCAGCGCCTCCTCGTTGATCGAAAAACGGCTCTGATCCGGGGTCGCTGCCAGCATTGCGGCGGCCATCTCGGCGGCGTTTGCGAGGTTGCCCTCTTCGTCATAAATCCGCTCGGGCAACGCGCCGCTCACCGCGCAGTTGCCGTAAAGGGTCGCGGCGTAGTCGATCAGATCCCGGCGGAAGGGCAGCGGCGCGCCGCTTTCCTCATACTCGTCGGGGGTATGCTCGGCGGTCTCCTCGACGTCGGGCCGCCCGGCCAGCTTGTCCCCGATCACCGTCAGGGTGTTGATATTGTACTCGAGATTGAACAGATAGGCCGCGGGGTTTTCCAGCTGGGTCTCGATGGCGGCCATCCGGTTTGCGGTGCGATAGGCGGCGTTCAGGGTGTAGAAGGACAACCCAAACACCACCCGCTCAATATCGGGGTTCTGGTCATAGAGATAGTAAAATTCGTCAATACTCTCTTCAAGGCTCGCCCCGCCGTAGGAGACGTTCGCCCAGCCCTCGCCGGCGACCTGCTCCACCAGTTCCATGTCGAAATGGGCCATCCGACTGTCACCGAGCAGAATGTTCGGCTGTGGGTCGCTCAGATAGGCGCGCAGCCGGGCGATCGGGGCGTTGCCGCCCGCGTCCTGCCGCAGCCCGAAATAGTTGTTCGGCTCAAAGGCCACAAAGACCGCGAGGTATACCGCCAGCGGCAGCAGCGCGAGGGCGAGCTTTGCTAAAAATTTCTTCATCCCGCACCTCCCTCAAAAACCGGCATAGGCAAAGCTGACGGTGCCAAAGCCGCCGCTTTGCATGATGTAGGCGACCAGTACGCAGCCGATCAACAGATAATAGACCGCCCAGCGAGCAAGAGGCCGCAGCCCGGCCACCGCCCCGATCACCGGCTTGTCCCGCAGCTTGAAGCATTGGAACCAGTCGGCGACAAAGGCGAGGGTGAGCACCACCAGAAGAAAAGCAAAGTAGCCCGTGACCATGATCGGCTTGGCATAAAAGCCGGATTCGACCGCGGCGACGGTCTGGGCGGCAAAACCGGAAAGCGACCAGCCACGGGTCATCCGCGCAAGGCAGGAAAAGGCGTCGGACACGGTGCCCCCGGCCAGCAGCCCGACCCGGAAAAAGACCAAGCTCGTCGTCCAGAGCACAAAGACCCCGGCGGTCTTGAAGACCCGCAGCGGCAGCCCCGGGCGCTTTTTCGGCTT
>CALXBG010000048.1 GCA_944386485.1 uncultured Pygmaiobacter sp.
CACCCGATTCTCATCATCGTCGCGGGCGGGGTGCTCGGGGCGGTGCTGGGACTGTAAAAGGAGGAAAACCCATGAAACTGATTCTCGATCTCGACACCGGTATCGACGACGCCCTCGCGCTGGCCTATGCCCTCGCGCTGCCGGACGTCGAGCTGATCGGGGTGACGGCGGTCTTCGGCAATGTGACGCGGGAGCGCTCGGTGGAGAATAACCGCAATCTGCTGGCGCTGCTGGGCGCGGCAGGGGTGCCGGTGGCCTCCGGCGCGGCCCACGCCTGGGCGGCCGAGAGCTACCAGCCCGGGGAGTTCAAGTACCGCATCCACGGGGGTAACGGCATCGGCAACGTCGCGCTGCCGGCTTCGACCGCGCCGGTCTGCGGGACCCCGGCGGCGGAGTTCATCGTCGAGGCGGCCCGCCGGTTCGGCGGCGGGCTCGCGGTGGTGGCGACCGGGCCGCTGACCAATCTTGCCGACGCGATCCGGCTCGACCGCGCGGCGATGGCCTCGGTCGGGGCGATCAGCATCATGGGCGGCGCGCTGACGGTGCCGGGCAACCGCACCCCGTTTGCCGAGGCGAACATCTGCGACGACCCCGAGGCGGCAAAATACGTCTTTGAGAGCGGGCTGCCGGTCACGATGGTGGGCCTTGATGTGACGATGCAGACCAAGATCCTCGAAAAGGACATTGCCCGCTGGCGGGCGATCGACACCCCGGCCGCGGCGGCGCTGGTCGCGATGGCCGAATACTACTATAAGAACGAGAGCGAGGACGGCACCCTCGGCGGCGCGATTCACGACCCGCTCGCCCTCGAGGCGGCGGTGAACCCCGCGGCCTTCTCGATGCTGCCGGTCAACCTGACGGTGGTCACCGAGGGCCCCGGACGCGGGCGGACCGTCGGGGATATGGAAAGGCTCTGCGACGCGGAGAAATCCGCGCGGGTCGCCGTCGGGGTCGGCGCGGCGGCGTTTGTCGAAAAGTTCTGCGGCGCGATCGCCGACCTCCTCGCGCGGGGATGACGCAACGACACAATAAAAAAGGGGACGCATTCGGTGCGTCCCTTTTTTTGTCATTCCGCGAGGCCCCGCTCTGTGAAAAAGACCTCGATCTGGGCCTGTTCGGCGGCGAGGGAGCCCTGTACCAGCTCCGGCTTGCCGCCGCCGCGCCCGGCCAGCAGGGTGTTCATCTCCCTGCCCAGCGCCCGCGCGTCGACGCTGCCGTCCGAGGCGAGGGCGTATTTGTAGTTGCCCTCCCCGCCCGAGAAGACCGCCGCGAGGGCGGCGCCCCGCTCGCAGAGGGCGAGGGCGAACCGGCGCAGGTCGTCGGGGGCAAGGCCGCCCTCAAAGACCACCGGGTGGGGCTGGCCCGCATACTGCGCGGCCTTGGCGAGGATCATCTCGCTGCGCAGCTGGCCGAGCTCGAGATGGGCGGCGGCCGCGTCGTTCTTGAGCCTTGTCACCGCGGCGACGATCTCGGGCTGCTTTGCGCTCAGAAGGCCGCTGATCGCCTCGACCTGCCGGTGCTCCCGCTGGGCCAGCCGCACCGCCCGCTCGCCGGCGGCCATGAAGACGCGCACCCCGCCCTTGTAGCTCTGGCAGCCGGTGATCTTGACAAGGCCGAGCTGACCGGTCGCGGCGACATGGGTGCCGCAGCAGGCGCAAAGGTCCGCCCCCTCGATCTCGACCACCCGCACCGCGCCCTCGAGATCATCCAGCTCCTTCTTGCTGCGAAGGTCCATCGCGGCGAGGGCCGCGTCGTCCGGGAAGAGGACCCGGATGGGCCGGTTTTCGGCGATCAGCCGGTTGGCCTCGAGCTCGAGCCGGTCGATCTCGACCGGGGTGATCTCGGCCCCGAAGTCCATATGCACCAGCTCCTCCCCGATATGAAAGCCGATGTTTTCCAGCCCCAGCTGCCGGTGGACGAGGCCCGAAAACAGGTGGTCGGCGGTGTGCTGCTGCATCAGGTCAAACCGCCGCGCCCAGTCAAGCTCTCCCTCCACCGCCGCGCCGACCTCGAGCGGGGCGTCGGTGGTGTGGACGACCTCGCCCTGCGAAAGCTGCACGTCCAGCACCTTCGCGCCGCCAAGGGCGCCCCGGTCGGCGGGCTGGCCGCCCCCTTCGGGGAAGAAGGCGGTGCGGTCGAGGGTGACCCGCCAGCGGCCCTTTTCCTGCGTGCAGCCGGTCACCGTCGCGGTGAAGCGGCGAAGAAAGCTGTCGGTCTCATAAAGCTTTTCGGTCATGAATCAGCACATCCTTTTTCGTTAAAATGAACCGCCGCACCGGCGACGCCAAAAATAAGCAGAAAGACCGCCTGCACCGCCAGCGACCCGGCGAGGGCGAAGCTGGCCCCCCACATCGAGAGCCGCCCGACCAGCGCCGCCGAGAGGGCGACGCTCGCCGCGATGCCGGCGAGGTTTGCCGCCACCAGCGCCTTGAACTGCCGCTGGATGGTCAGCAGCATGTTGCAGAAGAGCACCAGCGCGGTGAGGATCGTGCAGCCCACCATCGGGAAGAGCAGCGGCGCGTTTTCGAGGATCTGCCGCCCGTTCTCCCCCGACGCGTAGAGCAGCGCAAGGCCCCAGCGGCCCAGCAGCGCCACCCCGGCAAAGCCCGCCGCACCGATGGCGGCGATGCCGGCGAGCACCAGCAGAAAGAGCCGGGCGTAGTCCCGCCGCCTGCCCGCCTGCCAGCGGGTCGCGAACAGCCCGATGAGCGGGGTGAACAGGTAGGTCGCGCCCAGCTGCAAAATCACCGTCGGGGCGGTGATGCTGCCGTAGACGGCGGTCGCCTCGGTTCCCTGCCAGAGCTGCAAAAACTGGCGGGGAATCGTCGAGACCGCGGTGTTGAGAAAGCTGTAAACCATCAGCGGCGCGCACTCCGCCAGCAGCGGGAAGACGGCGTCGCACCCCCCGCCCGGCCGGGAGAGCCGCGCGGCCCACCGGCGGTCGAAGAGCAGCGCGACGGCAAGGCTCGCCGCCGCCATCCCCGCGATGGCAAGAAGGACGCTGCCCCCCGACGCGAGGATGCCCGCAAAGGCCGCGCAGGAGAGCGCGCCCCGCGCAAAGAAGCTCTTGCCGATGACGTCCATCCGGTCGGCCCGCTGGTCGATGCCGCTGTACACGTCCACCAGCGCCTCCCCCACCCGGAACAGCATGAAGAGCACCAGCGCGGCGAGGGTCTCGCCGTCCAGCCCGACCAGCGCGCCGTACCCCGCGCAGGCGGCCAGCGCCGCGGCGCTGGTCAGCCAGCGGCTGGCAAGATACGCCCGGTCGGTGTACTTTGCGTCGAGGTCGCTGACCTGAAAGGTCCGCATACCGTAGACCGCGACCGTCAAAAACGCGTTGGTGGTGTTCATCGCGTAGTTGAACACCCCCGAGGCGGTCAGCCCCGCCGCCAGCCGGACCACCAGAATCGTCGGCAGATACTGACAGGCAAAGTAAAACAGCGAGCCCGCGCTGTTCCAGAGCATGTTGCGCCCCAGCGAGAGCCCACCTTCCCGGTGATTCGCCATCAAAACCCTCCCTCTCCTAATTCTACTATTATAGCATGAAGCGCACCCAAATGGTAGCGGGGTAAATTTTGCCCGGGCCATCCATAATTTGTAAAGAAAATTATATAATTAGCTTGACAAATTATAGAAGCGGTGGTACAATTACGATGCAAAAAAAGGAGGGCTGCGGATGAGCAAGAGCGTTTACAGCGTGGTGCTGAGCGACGAGGTGGTCGCGGCGATCGACCGGCTGGCGGCGGGCGAGGGAATCAGCCGCAGCCGGATGATCGACCGGATCCTCGCCCGGCATGCCGGCTGCGAGACCGCGGCGGGACGGGCCAGCGACATTCTGGGCTGTGTCGAGCGGATGGCCGCAAACGCGGCGGGGTTCCGGCTGCTGGCGGGCGCGAGCGGCGAGCTGCTGCAGCTGCGAAGCGCGGTGCGCTACCGGTACAACCCGACGGTGCGGTACACGGTGGAGCTCTACCGCCACCCCACCGACGCGCTGGGCGAGCTGCGGGTGACCCTTCGCAGCCAGTCGCGGGGGCTGCTGGAGGAGATGGACCGGTTTTTCCGGCTCTGGACCCGTCTTGAGGAGCGCAGCTTTGCCGACGGCTCCTTTTTGAGCTACGATCTCACCGAGGGGCGGTTTTCCCGCCGGCTGCGCTGTGCGGGGTGCTCGAGCGGCGAGGAGGCGGGCAGCGCCATCGCCGGGTATATCCGGCTGATGGACGCGGTCATGCAGGCGTATTTCGTCACCCTGCCAAACGGCCAGCGGGCGGCGGCCACGGCCGCGGCCGAGCGGTTTGCCGGCGCGCTGACCGATGAGGTCGCCGGGGTCTAGCCGGCGGCGGGCGGGACAGCAATAAAAACGACATTGGATTCACCGAAAGGGTGGTGTAAGATATGGATCTCAACAAACTGACACAGAAATCGAGGCAGGCGATCACCGACGCGCAGAGCCTTGCGATCGAATACCAGAACCAGCAGCTCGACCAGAGCCATCTGCTGGCCGCCCTGTGCGCGGACGGCGAGGGGCTGATCGCCCAGCTGCTCGCGCGGATGGGCAAGGACCCGGCGGCGGTGGCGGCGGCGGCAAGGGCCGAGGTCGAAAAGCTGCCGCGGGTGACCGGCAGCGGCCGGGACCCTGACAAGATTTATATTTCGGCGGACCTTGACCGGACCTTTACCACGGCCGAGCAGACGGCGAACCGGATGAAGGACGAGTATCTCTCGGTCGAGCACCTGATGCTCGGGCTGTTTGAGACGGCAAACGCCGGCATCAAGGGGATTTTCTCCCGCTTCGGGCTCAGCCAGGACGATTTTCTCACCGCGCTCATGCAGGTGCGGGGCAACCAGCGGGTGACCGGCGAGGCGCCGGAGGAGACCTACGACGTGCTGAAAAAGTACGGCCAGGACCTCGTCGAGGCGGCAAGGGCCCACAAGCTCGACCCGGTCATCGGGCGGGATTCCGAGATCCGGAACGTCATCCGGATCCTCTCCCGCAAGACCAAGAACAACCCGGTGCTGATCGGCGAGCCGGGCGTCGGCAAGACCGCCATCGCCGAGGGGCTCGCCCAGCGGATCGTCGCCGGGGATGTGCCCGAGGGGCTGCGGAACAAGACGGTCTTCAGCCTGGATATGGGCGCGCTGGTCGCGGGCGCGAAGTACCGCGGCGAGTTCGAGGAGCGGCTCAAGGCGGTGCTCGCCGAGGTGAAGAAGAGCGAGGGGCAGATCATCCTCTTCATCGATGAGCTGCACACCATCGTCGGCGCGGGCCGCACCGAGGGCAGCATGGACGCGGGCAACCTGCTCAAACCCCTGCTGGCCCGGGGCGAGCTGCACTGCATCGGCGCGACCACCCTCAACGAGTACCGGCAGTATATCGAGAAGGACGCGGCGCTCGAGCGGCGGTTCCAGCCGGTGCTGGTCGAGGAGCCGACGGTCGAGGACACCATCAGCATCCTGCGGGGACTGAAAGAACGGTACGAGGTCTACCACGGCGTGAAGATCACCGACGGCGCGCTGATCGCCGCGGCGACCCTCTCCGACCGGTATATCACCGACCGTTTTCTGCCCGACAAGGCGATCGACCTGGTCGACGAGGCCTGCGCCACCATCCGCACCGAGATGGACTCGATGCCCGCCGAGATGGACGACGTCCGCCGCCGGATCCTCCAGCATGAGGTCGAGGAGGCCGCGCTGAAGAAGGAGGAGGATCAGCTCTCGAAGGAGCATCTGGCCGAGATCCAGAAGGAGCTCGCCGGGCTGCGGGAGACCTTTGGCGGGATGAAGGCGAAGTGGGAGAACGAGAAGCAGTCGATCGGCAGGGTGCAGAAGCTGCGCGAGGAGATCGAGCAGGTGAGCGCCGAGATCGAGCGCGCGCAGCGGGAGTATGACCTCAACCGGGCCGCCGAGCTCAAATACGGCCGGCTGCCCGCGCTGCAAAAACAGCTCGCCGAGAGCGAGCAGGCCGCCGGCGAGGCCGAGGCAAACCGGCTGCTGCGGGACCGGGTGACCGACGAGGAGATCGCGGCCATCGTCTCCCGCTGGACCGGCATCCCGGTCGCAAAGCTGGCCCAGAGCGAGCGGCAGAAGCTGCTGCACCTGCCCGAGGAGCTGCACCGGCGGGTCATCGGGCAGGACGAGGCAGTCACCAAGGTCAGCGAGGCGATCCTCCGCAGCCGGGCCGGCATCGGCGAGGAGGGGCGGCCGATCGGCAGCTTCCTCTTCCTCGGCCCGACCGGCGTGGGCAAGACGGAACTCGCCAAGGCCCTCGCCGAGGCGCTGTTCGACGACGAGCGCAACATGGTGCGGATCGATATGAGCGAGTATATGGAGAAGTTCTCGGTCTCCCGGCTCATCGGCGCGCCTCCGGGCTATGTCGGCTATGAGGAGGGCGGCCAGCTGACCGAGGCGGTCCGCCGCCACCCGTACAGCGTCATCCTCTTCGACGAGGTCGAAAAGGCCCACCCCGACGTCTTCAACCTGCTGCTGCAGGTGCTCGACGACGGCCGGATCACCGACAGCCAGGGCCGCACCGTCAACTTCAAGAACACGGTGCTGATCCTGACCTCGAACCTCGGCAGCGAGGCGCTGCTGGAGGGCATCGATGCGAACGGCGAGATCACCAAGCAGGCGCGGGAGACCATCGACGCGCTGCTCAAAAAGAGCTTCCGGCCCGAGTTCCTCAACCGGCTGGACGAGATCGTGCTGTATAAGCCGCTGACGCGGGAGCAGATCGGCCGCATCGTCGAGCTGATGCTGGATTCGCTGGCAAAGCGGCTCGCCGCAAAGCAGCTGCGCCTTGCGGTCACCGACGCGGCAAAGCAGCTGATCGCCGACCGCGGGTATGACCCCGTCTTCGGTGCGCGGCCGCTGCGCCGGTATATCCAGAGCGCGGTGGAGACCGCCGTCGCCCGGGCGATCCTCGAGCAGGACCCCGCCCCCGGTGCGACGATCACCGTCGACGCCGAAAACGGCGCCGTTGCGGTCCGGGTCACCGGCTGATAAAATGACAGCAAAGGAGCTGTGTTTAGGTGTGTCAACATAAGAAAACAACGGTTCTGCCGTAGAATTTTGGCGTATAAAGCACGCAGAGCGGCCCCCCAAGCCACCAAGGCTTGGGGGGCCGCTCTTTGCACTTTCTCCATCCAAAATTCTGGGGCAGAACTG
>CALXBG010000049.1 GCA_944386485.1 uncultured Pygmaiobacter sp.
AAATCCGCCTCGCCGAAGACGATGCGGCAGCAGGAGAGCTCCTCTTCCGCCATCACCTGCTTGCGGTAGTCCCAGGCCCATTGCAGCCGGCGGCGCCAGAACGCCTCGTCAAACCGGTCGTTGGCATTGGTCGAGAGCAGCCGCACCCGGATCTTGCTCTGCTCGCTGAGCATGCCGGTGCCGAGATACCGGCCCTTGTCGCTGACGAGGTCGACCAGCGCGCCGTTTTCGGGGCGCGGGTCGGGCGCTGCGCGGATCTCATCGGCATAGACCCAGGGGTGTCCGCCCTCGAGGGCGGCCTGCGCCTTGCGGCTGACGGTGTAGGCGGGATAGGGGCGCTGCTGTTTCAATCTCGGTTCCTCCTCGGGATCATCTTGTCCCATTATACCCCGGGGCAAAGCGGTGGTCAAACGGTGGTTTTCTTCCGGCGCAGGGGATGCTGGAACAGCCGCAAAGCCCCCGCGGCTGTTGCCCTTTATTTCAAGCGCCCTTTGCGGGGCAACCGAAAAAGATGGCGAATCGAATACCATAAGGCTGCACTTTGCTGCGCCTTATGTTATAATGGGTCCAAAGCAATCGGAGGTGTGCGGGATGGAGATCGAGCGCAAATGGGAGATCGGCGGCTTTCCCGACGGGCTGGAGGAGGTCGACCGCGCCCGGATGGAACAGAGTTATCTGACCACCCGGCCGGTGGCACGGATCCGGCTGGAGGAGCGGCGCGGCAAAACCGACCGGATCCTCTGCATCAAGGGGCCGGGCACCCTCGCGCGGGAGGAGATCGAGCTGGCCCTCTCCGGGCAGGATTATGACCGGATCGCCGCGCTGATCGGCCGCCCGCCGATCGTCAAGGAATACCGCGCCTTCCGCCTGCCCGGCGGGGAGAAGCTGGAGGTCAGCCGGGTCTCGGGGGCGACCGAAGAGCCCTTTTACTACGCCGAGGTCGAGTTTGAGAGCATCGAGGCGGCCGAGGCCTTCCTCCCGCCCGACTTTCTCGGCGCGGAGCTGACCGGGCGGCCGGGCAGCTCGATGAGCGCGCTCTGGGCGCGCAGAGAGGGGGAAGCGTGATGGAGAAGAAGGCGAAGGCGCTCGGCGGCCGCCGCTGGGGCGCGCTGCTGGGTCTTGGTCTCATCGGCCAGCTGGCCTGGACGATCGAGAACATGTACTTAAACCTCTTTGTCTACAACACCATCCTCGCCGACGCCGGCGTCATCGCCGACATGGTCGCGGCGAGCGCGGTCACCGCCACCCTGACCACCCTGCTGATGGGCGCCCTCTCCGACCGGCTGGGCCGCCGGCGGGGCTTTATCGCCGGGGGGTATCTGGTCTGGGGTCTCTCGGTGATGCTCTTCGGGCTGCTCTCGGTGGAGAATGTCGCCCGCCTTGCCCCCACCGCGAACGCCGCGGCCCTCGCCGCCCAGCTGGTCATCGCGGCCGACTGCCTGATGACCTTCTTCGGCTCGACGGCCAACGACGCGGCCTTCAACGCCTGGGTCACCGACGTGACCGACAAGGACAACCGCGGCCGGGTGGAATCGGTGCTCTCGGTGCTGCCGCTGGCCGCGATGCTGATCCTCTTCGGCGGCTTTGACGGGATGACCGCCGCCGGCCGCTGGCGGGAGTTTTTCTTCCTGTTCGGGGGCCTTGTGAGCCTGTGTGGTCTCGCGGCCTTCTTTCTGGTGCAGGACAGCCCCGCGCTGCGCCCGGTGCGCCGCGGCGGGTTTGCGGCGCTGCTCTACGGCTTTCGGCCCGGGTCGGTCGCCGCCCATCCCGCCCTCTATCTGACCTATCTCGCGCTGGCGGTCTTCGGCGCGTCGACCCAGGTCTTCATGCCCTACCTCATCATCTATTTACAGCGGTATCTCGGCCTTGAAAGCTACGCGCTGGTGCTCGGGGCGGTGCTGCTGGGCGCGGGGGCGGTCAGCGTCGCCTGCGGCCGGCTGATCGACCGGTTTGGCAAGCTGCGGTTCGTGCTGCCGGCGGCGGCGCTTGAGATCGCGGGTCTGGTCGGTATGCTGTTTGCCCGCGCGGCGCTGCCGGTCATCGCGGCGGGTCTGGTGCTGCTGTCCGGCAATATGCTGGTCACCTCCGCCCTCAACGGCCTCGCGCGGGATTACACCCCAGCGGACAAGGCCGGGCATTTTCAGGGGGTGCGGATGATCTTCGCGGTGCTGCTGCCGATGGTCACCGGCCCCTACCTCGGGGCAGCGGTGATCCAAAACTCCGGGGCGATCTACACCGAGCTCGGGGTCACAAAACAGGTGCCCACCCCGATGATCTTCCTGGCCAGCGCCGTCGTTCTCGCCTTCGTCGCGCTGCCGGCGCTGGCCCTCGCGCACACGGGGCGGCGAAGCGCCCCGCTCAAATCCCTGCTCACCCCCTACGGCGAGCAGCTCGACCCCGACGCGCCGCTGCCCGAATATCCCCGGCCCCAGTTCGCCCGCGGTGAGGGCAGCTGGCGCAGCCTCAACGGCCGTTGGGACTACGCGATCCGCCCCACCGGTGAGCCGATGGGGGAGCCGGAGGGTCAGATCGTCGTTCCCTTCTCCCCCGAGAGTGCGCTCTCGGGCGTCGGACGGCAGCTGCAGCCCGGCGAGACCCTCTGGTACACCCGCCGGTTCGCGGTCACCGGCCTGCCGGGCAGCGGGCGGCTGCTGCTCCATTTCGGGGCGGTCGACCAGCGTTGCCGGGTCTTGGTCAACGACAAACCCGCCGGCGACCACGCCGACGGCTATCTCCCCTTCACCCTCGAGATCACCCATCTGGTGCGGGAGGGGGAGAACACCCTCACCGTCGCGGTCGAGGACGACAGCGACCAGGGCATCTGGGCCTACGGCAAGCAGAAGCTGCGCCGGGGCGGCATCTGGTACACCGCCCAGAGCGGCATCTGGCAGACCGTCTGGCTCGAGCGGGTGCCCCAGAACTACCTTGAAACGGTGAAGATTACCCCCGACGCAGAGGGCGGCGCGGCGGCCTTTGCCCCGGTCTTCGGTCCCGGCAGCGCGGCGGGCCCGGTCGAGATCACGGTGCTCGAAAACGGACGGCCCATCGCCGCCGGCACCGCGCAGCCTGACGCGCCGGTGCGGCTCTCCCTCGGGGAACACCCGCGTCTTTGGAGCCCCGAGGACCCGTTCCTCTACCGGTTTGTCGCCCGGATGGGGGAGGACCTCGCCGAGGGCTACTTCGGGCTGCGGAGCTTCGGCATCGGCCCCGATGAAAACGGCACCCCCCGGCTGCTGCTCAACGGCAGGCCCTATTTTCAGGCCGGGCTGCTCGACCAGGGCTACTGGTCGGACGGGCTCTACACCGCTCCCAGCGACCAGGCGCTGATCGACGACATCGCCGCCGCCAAGGAGATGGGCTTCAACCTGCTTCGCAAACACATCAAGATCGAGCCCGCCCGCTGGTACTACCACTGCGACCGGCTGGGGATGCTGGTCTGGCAGGACATGGTCAGCGGCGGCGCGCCCTACCGCCCGATGGTGATTCAGGTGCTGCCCTTCCTTGGCAAGAAGCTGAAGGACCACCGTTACCGCCGGTTCGGCCGGGGGGATCCCGCCAGCCGGGCCGAGGCCCAGCGCACCCGGGCACTCACCGTCGAGGCCCTTTACAACGCCCCCTGCATCGCCCTCTGGGTGCCCTTCAACGAGGGCTGGGGCCAGTTTGACGCGGCCGCCGCGGCCGAGGAGCTGCACCGGCTCGACCCCACCCGGGTTGTGGATCACGCCAGCGGCTGGCACGACCAGGGGGGCGGGGATCTCGCGAGCCTGCACATCTATTTCCGCCGTCTTGCCGCCGCGCCGGACCCTGCCGGGCGGCCGGTGGTGCTCTCGGAGTTCGGCGGGTACAGCTGCGCGCTGCCGGGGCACACCGCGTCGGCGCGGCAGTTCGGCTACCGGAGGTATGACACCACCAATGAGCTGCTGCGGGGGTATACCGCCCTCATCGAGCGGGAGCTTCTGCCGCTGCGGGGGATCCTCTCAGCGAGCGTTTATACCCAGCTGTCCGACGTCGAGGACGAGGTCAACGGCCTTTTGACCTATGACCGGCGCTGCCGCAAGCTCGACGCGGCGGCGGTGCGCGCCCTCAATGAGCGGCTGCGCAGAGAGGAGGAGTGAGGATGCGTGTTCTGATCGCGGCGGCCGGGCGCACCGGTTTTTCGCTGCACGCGGCGGTGCGTCTTTGCGGCCTGATCGAGGGGGCGCAGGCGGTCGACCTCTGTCTCTCCAGCCCCGATTCCGCCGCCTATGACGGGGTGATCGTCGGCGGCTCGGTCCGGATGGGCCGGCTGCACCGCAAGGCGCGGGAATTTCTGACCCTCCACCAGAAGACGCTGCTCGAGCGGCCGCTGTGCTGCTTTGTCTGCTGCGCCTTTGCCGACCGCGCGCAGGAGTATCTCGACAAGGAGGTTCCGCCCGCGCTGCTCGACCACGCCGAGGCCGCGCTCTGGCTGGGCGGACAGGCCCCCCGGCCGGGGGAGAGCGGCATCGACCGGTTCCTCTCATCCTCGATCAACCGGGAGCTGGCGCATCTTGAGACCCCGCCCGCCTTTGACCCCGGCGCGGCGCGGCAGCTCGCCGACGCGATGCGCTCGGCGCTCGAGAGAGGGGGGTCCGGCAGATGAACAAAAACTATCTGCGGGTGCTCACCGCGACGCTGCTCTTCGGCAGCATCGGGCTGTTTGTGCGGGCGATCCCGCTGGCGAGCGCTGCCATCGCGCTGGTGCGGGCGACCCTCGGCGCGCTGGTGCTGCTCGCCGCCGCCTTCCTCACCCGCCGCCCGCCCCGCTGGCGGGTGATCGGCCGACAGCTGCTGCCCCTCGCGCTGTCGGGGGCGTTTATCGGGATCAACTGGATTCTGCTCTTTGAAGCCTACCGCTACACCACCGTCAGCGCCGCGACGGTCGCCTACTACGCCGCGCCGGTGCTGGTGGTGCTCGCGGCGCCGCTGGTGCTGCGCGAGCCCTTTTCGGCGGCAAAACTCATCGGGGTCGTTGCCGCAGCGGCCGGCACCCTGCTGCTCACCGGCACCGGGGAGGGCGGCGGCTCCGATCCGGTGCGGGGGCTGCTGCTCGGACTCGGGGCGGCGGTCCTTTATGCCGCGGTCATCCTGACCAACAAGTTCATCACCGGGCTGTCGGGGCTCGAGCGGACCTTCACCCAGCTGGCCTTTTCGGCCCTCACCCTCGCACCCTACCTGCTCGTCACCCGGCCCGCGCCCACCGGCCGGATGACCGCCGCCGGCCTTGCCTGCCTGGTCATCGTCGGTCTGGTCCACACCGGTTTTGCCTACCTGCTCTACTTCTCGGCGATGGCCGAGCTGCCCGGCCAGACGATCGCGCTGCTGGGCTACATCGACCCGGTCAGCGCGCTGATCTTCTCGGCGGCGCTGCTCGGCGAGCGGCTCGCCCCCGTCCAGCTGCTGGGCGCGGCGCTGGTGCTCGGCGGCGCGGCCTTCGGGGAGTTGTGGCAGAAGAAAAAAAGCGCATAACAAAGGCGCGGTGACGCAAGAAAACGACCCGAAGGGAAGTTGCGTTTTCTTACGACGCCGCGCCTAACAAGCCCCCGGTTCATTGAACCGGGGGCCTGTTTTTTCTCTTTACTCAAACAGCGCGGCGGCCTTTGCCATCCGCTCGGAGATCTTCACCCCGCACGGGCAGCGGCTCTCGCAGCTGTGGCAGGCCACGCAGGCCGAGGCCGGGGTCTCGAGCGCGGCATAGTGGGCCCGCACGGTGGCGGGGGTGTCCTCATGCAGCGCCGCGAGGTCGTAGAGCTTGTT
>CALXBG010000050.1 GCA_944386485.1 uncultured Pygmaiobacter sp.
GCTGCCCCTCGGAACCGTCGATCCAGATGGTCTTGTCCGGGGTCATGAGGTCTTCCATCTCTTTGACCCAGTCCAGCACATGCTGGTTGGTAGTTAAGATACTCATAAGACACAACTCACCTTTCTCTTAAAAATAAACGTTCTCTCTCCCTGCCGGCGGTCTGCCGGCGACGATTTTGGACCTTTCAAAACAAAATCCGAAATCAAAGTCATTGTACCACAATGTTAAAAATTTAGCAACATCCAAAGGGGCGTAATTGTCCGCCCGCGGAAGACGGAAGCCACTCTTCATAAAAAATTAACAACTGTCCGCGCTTTGCGCTCAAATCCCGGCGGCAAGGGTGGGATCATCAATCGGCAGAGTGGCGAGCCCATTGAGTTCCAGCCCCGCCCGCGCGCCGGCGAGATATTCGTAGTAACCGGCAGAGCCGATCATTGCGGCGTTGTCCCCGCACAGCGACAGCTGGGGCAGATAGAGCGCCGCGCCGATCCTTTCGCAATCCCGCTCAAGCAGCTGGCGCAGCGCAAGGTTTGCCGCCACTCCGCCCGCAATGCAGACCTTTTTCGCGCCTGTCTCCCGCGCGGCGAGCATCAGCTTTTCGGCGAGGATCTCGGTGACCCGGTACTGAAAGCTGGCGGCCATGTCGGAGATGCTGATCTCCTCTCCCCGCATCTGGGCCTGGTTGACCAGATTGAGCACCGCGGTTTTGAGCCCTGAAAAGCTGACGTCATACCGGCCGGCGAGCTTTGGGGTGGGCAGCCGGTAGGCCTTCGGGTCGCCGCTCTGCGCCGCCTTTGCGACCGCCGGACCACCGGGATACCCCAGCCCCAGCGTGCGGGCGACCTTGTCAAACGCCTCGCCCGCCGCATCGTCTACCGTGCGGCCAAGCACCCGAAAGAGGGTGTAGTCCTCCACCGCAATGATATGGCTGTGTCCACCGCTGGCGACGAGACAGAGAAACGGCGGTTTGAGATCGGGATGGGTGAGATAGAGAGCGGCGATATGTCCCCGCAGATGGTGAACCGGCACCAGCGGCTTTTGCGCCGCGAGGGCGAGCCCTTTGGCGAAGTTGACCCCCACCAGCAGCCCGCCGATCAGGCCGGGAGCAAAGGTGACGGCCACCGCTTCAAGATCCCGCGCGGTAATCCCCGCCTCGTCCAGCGCCGCCTGCACGACGGCGCTGATCGCCTCGATATGACGGCGGGAGGCGATCTCCGGCACCACCCCGCCGTAGAGATTGTGCTCGGCAGCCTGGCTGGCTACCTGGTTGCTGCGGATGATCCGGCCATCCTCCACCACCGCGGCGGCGGTCTCATCGCAGCTCGACTCGATTCCCAGAATCAGCATTTTTTATCCTTTCTTCAGCGCGCCGCGGTCTCATTCCCTTTGCGGCGCAAAACCCAGTTCCATCGTAAACCCGTCCTCCCGCGGACGGTCAAACAGCCCGGCACGTCGGGCCAGCCGCACAAAACCCAGCCGCTGGTAGAGTGCCAGCGCCGGCGCGTTGGAGCAGCGCACCTCGAGCAGGCAGCGGGTCGCGCCCTCTTCGGCGAGAGCGGCAAAGGCCGTCCGCAGCAGCGCACCGGCGATCCCCTGCCCGCGCAGCGCCGTGCCGACTGCCACCGTCTCGAGTTCGGCAGCCTGGTCGAACAGCGAAAAACAGGCGAACCCCGCCGGCTCGCCATCCAGCCGGGCGGCAAAACAGCGGCTCGACGGTTTTTCCAGTTCCGCCGCGAGTTCCTCCTCGGTCCAGGGGTCGGGCGCGTCGGCGCACAGCGGCGCATAGGCCGGGCAGTCCCGCATTTCCAGCAAAGCCACCGTGATCAGCCCTTCGCGTCGTACCATGTCGTGCCCTCCTGAACCTCGGCGGTGAGTTTGACCGGCAGATCCGCGGCCCGCTCCATCTCCTCCCCGAGGATTGCGGCGGCCCGCTGGGCCTCCTCGGCGGGGGCCTCGACAATCAGCTCGTCGTGGACCTGCAGCACCAGCTTTGCCCGCAGTCCCTCATCGGCCAGACGGCGGAAAACCCGGATCATCGCCAGCTTGATAATATCGGCCGCGGTGCCCTGAATTGGGGTATTCATCGCCATCCGTTCACCCAGCGCCCGGACATTGCGATTGGCCGCGGTGATCTCGGGCAGCGGGCGGCGGCGACCGTAGAGGGTGGTGACATAGCCCTTTTCCCGGCCCTGTTCCACCGTTTTATCCATATAATCCCGTACCCCGGAATACTCGTTGAGGTAGCTCTTAATAAAGGAGTCGGCCTCGGCGACCGAGACCCCGACGTCCTTGGACAGGCTGAATGCCCCGATGCCGTAAACGATGCCGAAGTTGACCGCCTTGGCCCTCGAGCGCAGCTGGGGGGTAACCATCTCAAAAGGCACCCCAAAGATGCGGGAGGCCGTTGCGCGGTGGATGTCCTCCCCGTCGGCAAATGCCTGCTGCATGTTTTTGTCCCCGCTGATCGCGGCGAGAATCCGCAGCTCGATCTGACTGTAGTCCGCGTCGAGCAGCACGCTGCCCTTTGGCGCGACGAAATAGCGGCGCAGCCGGCTGCCCAGCTCGGTGCGGACCGGAATGTTCTGCAAATTCGGCTCGCTGGAGGAGATCCGTCCGGTGCGGGTCTCGGTCTGGTTGAAGACCGAGTGAACCCGCCCGTCCTCCCCGACCACCCGCAGCAGTCCCTCGACATAGGTCGAATTGAGTTTCTGGTAGCTGCGGTAGAGCAGGATATGATCGATGACCGGGTGAACCCCCCGCAGCGACTCCAGCGTCTCCGCGTCGGTGGACCAGCCGCTCTTGGTCTTTTTCTTTGCCGGCAGCTCCAGTTTGGAAAAGAGTGCATCCCCAAGCTGCCGGGTTGAGTTGAGGTTGAATTCATAGCCGACCTGGCGGTAGATCTCATCCAGCTCGGCGGTCAGCGCAGCGCGCAGCTCCTCTCCGAACCCGCGCACCCCGTCGGCGTCCAGCTGAACGCCGGTCAATTCCATCGAGGCGAGTACCTCGGCCAGCGGCTGCTCGATCTCCTGCAGCAGCCTTGTCATCCCCTGCGCCTCCACGGCGGCGGCAAGTGCGTCAAACAGCGGTTCGAGCAGCCCGGCGGCCGGATCATCGGCTGCAAAAGCCGGCGCGATCCTGTACTCAGCGGCCAGCCGTACCGGATCATAACCGCCCGCCGCCGGGTTGAGCAGATAGGCGGCGAGTTTGCCGTCAAAGACTATTGCCTGCGCCCGTTTTCCCTGTCGCTGGGCGAGGGCATAAAGCGGCTTTGAATCGAAGACCCGTTTTTCCGCCTGCGCGCTGGTCAGCAGCGCGAGAAACGCGGGATCCTCCGCTTTGGCAGCATAGAGCTGTGTGCCTTGTACAATGCTGTAAACGCCGTCCGTCTCGGGGCCGATCTCCACCCTGCCCTGCAACACGGCGGGCAGCGGCTGCGGCGCGCACCGGTCCAGCTGCGGGGCCTGCGCTTCGGTCTGCGCCAGCGTGTCGGCCGCCTGCAATCCCAGTTTTTCCAGCAATCCATACATCTCAAGAGAAGCCAGCAGCCGGGCGGCGGCAGCCGGGTGCCCCTCGGTTTTGCAATAATCCGCCGCCTTGGTATCGATCGGCGCGTCGGTGACGATCTCGGCGAGGTAGCGGCTCATCTCGGCCTGTTGCTTGTCCCGCTCGAGCTTCGCACGGACCCCCGGTTTGATCTCATCACTCTCGAGGTTTTCATACACTCCTGCAAGGGTGCCGAACCGGGCGATCAGCGCGAGGGCCGTTTTCTCCCCCACCCCGGCCACGCCGGGAATATTGTCGCTGGCATCCCCCATCAGCGCCTTGACCTCAATCAGCTGGCGGGGCGCAACCCCGTACTTCTCCCGCACCGCCGCCTCGTCCATATTGACGGTGACGCTGCGGCCCATCTGGGTCGAGGCGAGCAGTACCCGGGTCGAGGGTGAAACCAGCTGCAGCGAATCCCGGTCACCGGTGGCAATGACGCACTCATCCCCTGCCGCGGCGCAGCCGGCCGCGAGGGTGCCCAGGATATCGTCCGCCTCATACCCTTCCGCGGTGACCATCCGGTAACCCAGATCGTCCAGCAGCTCCTTGAGCAGCGGCATCTGCTGCGCCAACTCCTCCGGCATCCCCTTGCGGGTGCCCTTATAGCCGTCGAACGCCTTGTGCCGGAAGGTCGGCACCGGCAGATCGAACGCGACTGCGACAGCATCCGGCTTTTCATCCGCCAGCAGCTTGAGCAGGATATTCATAAAGCCTACGATGCCGTTGGTGTACCGTCCATCCTTGGTCGTAAGCAGCTTGATGCCGTAAAAAGCACGGTTGACGATGCTGTTGCCGTCGATCGCGAGAAGTTTCATGGTCTGCGCCTCCTTTTGCGCGGGGCCACAGGCCCCGAAAAAGCCATCCTGCAATAGCATACCCCATTTTCCGCTGAATGTAAATCGGCGCCGGGTGCGAAAGTTGTAGCATCCCACAGCAGATCTGCGTTATAATTGTGGTGAGGATTCATTTTGTCGGTGTAATTTGGCGTCAAAAGGAGGAAACAGGATGAACCGCAAACTACTGGAAAATTATCGGATGCTCGCGCAGCGCACCGGGCTGCTGCTGGACGAGGTCAGCGGCGGGCTGTACGGCGTGCGGGACGGGTACAGCGTGGTGGTCTATCCGGCAGATGCGAGCCGCCCCTATTTTCTGACGGCCGACTTTTCCGCCGGTCGGGACGCGGGACCGCTGACCGGCGAGGAGATCCGCCACTTCAAGGCTGAGAATCCCTCGGTAGCCGGCTTGGTGCAGAACGGCTGCGTTCTCCGCCTGTCGGTCAAAGCCGCCCGCAAACAGGAGGCCCTTGCAGAAAATCTTGAGGCTGCTCTCACGGCGCTCACTACCTTTTTGCGGCTGTCGGGTTACCGCAGCTGCTGCGCGGGCTGCGGCCGGGAGCTGCCGGTTGTTCCCCGGTACATCGCAGGGCGGTACGCGCTGCTCTGTCAGAGCTGCTATGCACAGCTGGAGCAGCGCAGCGCGCAGCAGCAGGCACAGCAGAACCGGAAGGGCGAGAATGTCGTCGGCGGTATCGTCGGTGCGCTGCTGGGCAGCCTGATCGGTGTGGCCTGCATCGTCCTCATCAGCCAGCTGGGCTATGTGGCCGCCCTCTCGGGGCTGGTGATGGCGGTCTGCGCGCTCAAGGGCTACGAGATGCTTGCGGGCAGGCTGTCCCGCGTCGGCGTCGCGATCAGCTCGGTGGTAATGCTGGCGATGACCTACTTCGGCAACCAGCTCGACTGGGCGCTGCTCGTCATGCGGGAGCTCGGCATCGATTTTGTCACCGCGTTCCAGAGCATCCCGCTGTTGCTCAAGCAACAGGTCATCGAGTCCTCCACCTACTGGGGCAACCTTGTCATGCTCTATCTGTTCCTGCTGCTCGGCGCGGTGCCAACGGTGGTCGCGGCGCTCAAAAACCAGAAACGGGCGCAGCAGATTTACAGCCTTGACCAGCACAACTGACCCTGAAAACGCTGCCGGCCCGGGATCTGCGATCCCGGGCCGGTTTGCTGCAATCCTTTTGGTATTTTACAGTTTTTTGTGTTACAATAGTTTATCGCCCGCCTTGCTGCGGGACAAAATACAGTTTGGGAGTACGCTTTTGCAGATTGGAAACTTAACCCTTGCACCCGGCGCGCTCTTTGCGCCGATGGCCGGACTTTCGGACGCAAGCGCCCGCCGGCTGATGACCGCCCACGGAGCGTCGGCCGCGGTCAGCGAGATGATCAGCGCCAAAGCGCTGGTCTACAAGGACAAGAAGACCGCCGCCCTCGCGCGCGGCGGCGCGGGGGATGCCCCGTTCGCCATCCAGCTGTTCGGCAACGAGCCCGAGACAATGGCCGCCGCGGCAAAGCTGGTATTGGACTATCGTCCTGACTACATCGACATCAATATGGGCTGTCCCGCGCCCAAGATCACCTCGACCGGTGCGGGCAGCGCGCTGATGCGGGATCCCGATCTCTGCGGTCGGATCGTCGCCGCCGTCTCCTCTGCGGTTGATATTCCGGTCACCGTCAAGATTCGAAAGGGCTGGGACGACGGGACGGTCAGCTGTGTTGAGGTCGCCCGCCGCTGCGCTGAAAACGGCGCCGCGGCAATCGCCGTTCACGGCCGCACCCGTGAACAGATGTACACCCCGCCGATCGACCCCGGCTGTATCGCGGCGGTCAAGGCCGCGGTCGGCATCCCGGTCATCGGTAACGGGGACATCACCACCGCCGCAGAGGCGCTGGCCATGATCAAGCAGACCGGTTGCGACGCGGTGATGGTCGGCAGGGGCGCGCTGGGCAACCCCTGGCTATTCGAGGAGATCCGGGCCGCGCTGACCGGCGAGGAACCGCCGGTGCCGCCCAGCCTGCGCCGTCGGATGCACACGATGTGCGAGCAGCTCTACGCGATGTGCGAGGAAAAGGGCGAAGAGGCCGCGATGCGGCAGGCCCGCTCGCAGGCGCCTTATTATATGAAAGGACTGCGGGGCGCCGCCCAACTGCGGCGGGCCGCCGTCAGCCTGACCTATTACCGGGACGCCGAGGCGCTGGCCGAGCTGGCGCTCTCCCTCAACCCGGGGCTTTGAGCCGCATCATTTCTCCGCTTTCAGTTCGTCCAGCGTGCGGGTATAGGCGGGCAACATTGTCTGGATAAAGTACTCGACCTCCGGCAGTTCCATCGCCGCGAGCGCCGCGCGCTGGGCGGCCTCGGCGCTGGCAAATTCAAGGTTGCCGCTCTGGCGTTCCTCGATGCACTTGATGAGGGCGGAAAGCCGGTCGGCAGCCTTGAGGATCTTTTTCTCCCGCTCGGCGAGCGCACCCCCGCAGATGGCGCTGGCCAGCTGAGGCTGGATCTCGGGCGGCGCGAGCGCCGACAGCCGCTGTTCCGCCTGCCGTTCGAGCGCCTTGTAGGCGTCCTTGAGCAGCGCGCTGCTGTACTTGACCGGGGTGGGCAGATCGCCGGTGAGGATTTCGGCGGCGTCATGGTAGAGCGCCGCGACCGCAACCCGCTGCGGGTCGACCTGCGCGTCGTACCGCTGTGCCGCAAGCAGCGCCAGCAGATGGGCCAGCTGGGCGGTTTCTGCGGTGTGCTCGGCCAGATTTTCCTGCCTCGTCGCCCGCATCAGTCCCCAGCGGTTGATGTACCGCATCCGGGAGAGCAGCGCGGAGAAGGGATAGCAGTTCATAGCGTTCCTCTTTTCTCTTTTGTTTTTTGTATCTTGATTATAAAAGCTGTCCGGGTCCCGCGCAAGCCCCATCCGCGGGCGGACGGTTCTGGGAGGGGATCTTTTGAATCACACTCTGGGCGCACCGGCCGCCTGTCGCCGTCCGGCCCTGCGGGCCTTTGTCCTTTCGGCGCTGGCCTTCTTTTTTCTGTTTTTGCCGTTTCTGGTGATTGACAAGGGCTTTTTTCTCTACTGCGGCGACTTCAACAGCCAGCAGATTCCCTTTTATCAATACTGCCAGCAGTTCATCCAATCGGGCGGCGGCGCGTTCAGCTGGGCGACCGATCTTGGCGGCAGTTTTCTGAACACCTATTCCTTCTATACGCTGGGCTCCCCGTTTTTCTGGCTCTCCTGCCTGCTGCCGAACAGCTGGCTGCCCTATGCGATGGTGCCGCTGCTCTGTCTCAAGTTCGGGGTGGGCGGTTTGGGCGCCTATCTCTATCTGCGCCGGTATACCAAGACGGTCAACGGCGCGCTGATCGGCAGCGTGCTGTTCACCCTGTCCGGCTGGGGGATCTACAACATCTTTTTCAACCACTTCATCGACTGCATGGTCCTCTTCCCGTTCCTGCTCGCGGCGCTGGACTACTATGTCTATGACAAGCAGCGGGCGGTGCTGCCGCTCGCAATCGCGGTCAACCTGCTGTGCAACTACTTTTTCTTCCTCGGCGAAGCACTCTTTGTCGCGATCTATTTCTTTATCAAGCTGGGCGCAAAGGACTACCGGGTCAGCCTGCGTGAGTTTTTCCAGCTTGCATTCGAGGTCATTCTCGGCTGCCTGCTGGGCTGCCTGCTCATCTTTCCCGCGGCGGCGAGCCTGTTTGAGAATCCCCGCACCGACAGCTATGCCAACGGCTACGGGATGCTGTTCTACGGCAAGGTTCACCAGTATTTCGCGATTCTTCGCAGCCTGTTTGTGCCGCCCGACCCGCCCTACCTGCCCGGCGTTTTCAGCCAGGCAACGGTCAAGTGGACCAGTATGTCCGGCTATCTGCCGCTGGTGAGCATGTCCGGTGTCTTTGCCTGGTGCCGTGCCCGGCGGGGCAGCCCCCACAAGCGGGTGCTGGCGGTCTGCCTGGCGATGGCGCTGGTGCCGATCCTCAACTCGGCTTTCTACGCCTTCAACTCGAGCTACTATGCCCGCTGGTATTATATGCCGGTGCTGTTGATGGCGCTGGCTACCGTCAATGCGATCGAGGACGCCGACGTCGACCTGATCGGCGGCATCCGGCTGACTGCGATTTTAACCGCCGTCTTCGCGGTGTTCGGTCTGGTTCCCGCAAAGGAGGACGAGAACTGGACCATCGGGGTGACCGACAACCCCGCGCTCTTCTGGCTGACCCTGTTGCTTGCGCTGATGGGGCTGCTGATCTTCTACTGTGTCGTCAGCTGGACCCGCGGCGGCCGCCGTTTTGCTTCTGCATTGCTGGGCGCGGTGCTCGCCTTTGGGGTGTTTACCGGCATTGTTCACATCTCGGTGGGCAAGTTTCCGCAATGGGAAGGCGATGCCGACTACAAGCTTGAAACCTATGATGTGATCGATGAGATCGAGCTGCCGCGGGATCATTTTTACCGGATCGACACCTATGAGTGCTATGAAAATATGGGGCTTTTCCTTGATCTGCCCTGTATCCGCTGCTTCAACAGCACCGTCTCTCCCAGCATCCTGAAATTCTACCCCGAGGTCGGTGTCAAGCGGGACGTCTCCTCCAAGCCGGAGACCAATCTCTTCGCGCTGCGGGGCCTGCTCAGCGTTGAATATCTGCTGATGCCGGCCGATGCACAGGAGCCTTACGCCGCCGAGGAAACCCAGACCGGCTTTGTCTTTGACTACCTGACCGGCGACGGGGTCTATGCAGTCTGGCGCAACGAGAACGCGGTGCCGATGGGCTTTACCTATGATTACTATGTACTGCCCGAGACGGTCGAGGGGGTCACCACCTCGAGCCGGGGCAATCTCTATCTGCGGGCAATCGGACTGAGCGAGGAACAGGTCGCGCAGTACGGCCAAAACCTTGAGCCGCTGCCCGAGCATGAGATCTACGATTTCTCCTATGAGCGCTATGTCGAGGACTGTGCCGACCGCCGTGCCGCCGCCTGCGACAGCTTTACCGCCACCCGCAGCGGCTTTGTCGCCACCATCACGCTGGAGGAGGAAAATCTGGTCTTCTTCTCGGTCCCCTATGACGAGGGCTTTTCCGCCACCGTCAACGGCGAGGAGGCCGAGGTGCTTGAGGTCGACGGCGGGCTGATTGCGATTCCGGCCGGCGCGGGCGAGAATGAAATCGCGCTCACCCTGACCCCGAAATGGCTGCCGCTCTCCTGCGCGCTCACCCTGCTGGGCGTGCTGCTCTTCGCCGGGTATCTGGTGCTGGTGCTGCGCGGCCGGCGCAAAAACGGGCCGCCGTCGGGCCGTTTTGTCCCGCTGGAGGTTGCAGCCGAACACCCCGCGGCGGCTTGGCTGATGCCGGAAGCCCCGTCGGAGGACGAGGACGAATCCCAAGAGGAGGACTGACTGAATGGATCTTGCAAAACAGCTCGCAGGCGAATTTTCGCTTCGCCCCGGGCAGGTGGAAAATATTATCTCTCTCATCGACGCGGGAAACACCATCCCCTTTATCGCCCGTTACCGCAAAGAGCAGACCGGCAGCGTCGACGATCAGCTGCTGCGCCAGCTCAGCGAGCGGCTGGGGTATCTTCGCAATCTGGAAAAGCGGCGCGGCGAGATCCGGGCCGCGATCGAAGAGCAGGGCAAGCTGACCGAGCCGCTGGCCGACGCGCTCGCCGCCGCGGTGACGCTGGCCCAGCTGGAGGACCTCTATCGCCCTTACCGTCCCAAACGAAAGACCCGGGCGTCCACCGCGCGGGAGCAAGGGCTCGCACCGCTGGCCGCGCTGATCCGCGCGCAGCAGGACACCCGTCCCCCGCTTGTGGCGGCGGCCGACTATCTCAATGAGGGAAAGGGGGTTGCCAGTCCTGAGGCGGCGCTGGCCGGCGCACTCGACATCATTGCCGAGGAGCTGAGCGACGACG
>CALXBG010000051.1 GCA_944386485.1 uncultured Pygmaiobacter sp.
CCGGTCATGATCGGGCCGTCCTCCTCGCACACAGCCGGTGCGGCAAAGCTGGCGCGGGTCGCCCGGATTATTGCCGAGCGGCCATTTCACCGGGTTCGGTTCGGACTGTACGGGTCATTTGCGAAAACCGGCCTTGGCCACGGCACCCGGCAGGCACTACTCGCAGGTGCGATGGGGCTGTCGGAGGATGATGAGCGGCTGCGGGATGCACAGGCGCTGGCCGAAGCGGCGGGAATCTCTTATGAATTTTACGAGGTTGAGCTGGACGGTGCACATGAGAACACCGCCGTCATTACCTTTAATTGTGACGACGGCAGCACGGTCGAGGTAATTGGCTGTTCGGTCGGCGGGGGACGGATCAAGATCACCGAGATCGACGGGCTTGCGGCCAATATCCGGGCCGAGTCGCCCACCCTCCTCATCACACAAAACGACCGGCCCGGCGTGGTGGGGGCGGTCAGCGGCGCGCTGGCTGAAAGCGGGCTGAATATCGCGATCATGCGGGTGTCACGGGAGACTAAGGGAGATATTGCCAACTGTGTGATCGAGACGGACGGCAAAATAGAAACCGATCTGGTGGAGCGGATTCGCCGGCTGCCCAATATCCGCAGCGTGCGGGCAATCAATATCTGAGGAGGGATAAGCGGAATGTATAATACGATTGAAGATCTGCTGCGGGTTCAGCAGGAGACCGGAAAGCCGCTGCACCAAATCATCCTCGAAGAGGAGATGGCTCTTACCGACTGCGGGCAGCAGCAGATCTATGACCGGCTGCGGGAACGGTATCAGGTCATGCAGACTAGTGCACAGCGGGCGTTGGCACAGCCGCAGCAGATGGTGCTGGGGCTTATCAGCGGGCAGTCTGCCTGTCAACAGAAACATGCACAGGGCGAGAGTATTTGCGGCGGGTTTCTCAATGAATTGATGGCGATGGCGCTTTCCTGCAGCGAGGTCAATGCCTCGATGGGGCGAATCTGCGCGGCCCCGACCGCGGGCAGCTGCGGCATCCTGCCTGCGGTGCTGCTGTCGGTTGGAAAAAAATATAATGCAAGCGAGCAGCAGATGCTGGATGCACTATTGGTCGCTGCCGGTTTTGGTGCGGTGATCACCCGCAACGCCACCGTTTCAGGGGCGGAGGGGGGCTGTCAGGCCGAGTGCGGCGCCGCGGCGGCAATGGCGGCCGCGGCAGCGGTGATGCTGGCAGGCGGCAGCGCGCGGATGGCAGCCAACGCTTGTGCGATCGCGCTGATGAATGTGATGGGGTTGGTCTGTGACCCGGTCGCGGGTCTGGTTCAGCTGCCCTGCAGCTTCCGCAACGCATCGGGCGCGGTCAATGCGGTGATCTCTGCGGACCTTGCGCTGGCGGGTCAGGATCCCAAAATTCCTGCGGATGAGTGCATCGACGCGATGTACAAGGTTGGCAAAAAACTGCCGATGGAGCTGCGGGAAACTGCGCTGGGGGGCATTGCCGTCCAGCCGGCAGGAAAGGCGTTCGCCGAACAGCTGCAAAGACTTTAATCTATCTGCTAAAGACTTTTTGCAAAAGAGCAACAGCCGCTCTGGCCAAACTGGCCCGAGCGGCTGTTGTTTGCGTTTGTCGATGCTTACAGGGTGGCAAGGTGACGATTGTACACCTCATGGGCAACCGCCTGACCGCGGTGCAGAATCTCAGCCTCGTCCATTGTCTGCAGTTTTCTGTCGCGCACCGTAAACCGGCCGGCTACCATGACGTCGGATACATCGCCCCGGCAGGCGTTGTAGACAATGGTTGCTACCGGATCATGATACATCGGGGTCAGGTGGGGACCGGTGCAGTCCAGCATCAGCAGGTCTGCCTGCTTGCCGGGCTCAAGACTGCCGACCTGATCTGCAAGCCCCAGCGCCCGGGCCGGTTCAATCGTGGAACGGCGCAGCATGCTCAGCGCGCTGGCGGTGGCATGATCAACCCCGTGCTGCCGGTTAAGACCAATGCCAAACCGCATATTGGCCCAGGGGTCCATCGTCAGCCAGTCGGTACCCAGCACAATGTGGACGCCGGCTTTGAACATCGCGGCGGTAGGGGGGAAGTCCGACCCGCGTCCCAGTCCTTGGGTGCAGTGCAGCATGTGGGTGCCGCTCTGCGCGAGAAGCTGGATGTCCGATTCGTTGGTGTAAATGCAGTGGGCGGCCATCAGATGATCTCCCAACAGACCGGTTTCCCGCAAAAATTCCACCGGGGTCAGACCATAGCTGGCTTTTAGCTGGGCGACTTCCCGTTCGCTCTGGGCGACATGGGTGTGGAAACCGACACCATATTTTTGACCCACAGCAACGCACTTCTTGGCCAGTTCCATCGAGACGGTATCGGTGGCATGAGGCCCGACCCGGCAGGTAATCCGTCCGTTGTCCTTGCCGTGGTACTGCTCGATCAGCTGAATATTTTCCTCGAGGAAGGCCTCTCCTTTTGCAGCGTCTCGGGTGTAGTCGTCGTACCGCAGCGCGCCGATGTCCACATCCACGATATTCTGGCTGACCACGGCGCGGATGCCGATCTCATCCAGCGCCTGCGCGACCTGCAACGAATAGTGGTAGATCTCGTTGATGGTGGTGATACCTGCCTGCATGCACTCCCATGCGCCCAGCAGCGAGAGATGATAGACATCTTCGCGGGTCAGTTGTCCCTCCATCGGCAGGGCAAAACCGTAAAATCCGTTCGGGTCGTCCTCCAGCAGCCCTTTGAACAGACTGCCTGCCACATGGGTGTGCGCGTCAACAATGCCGGGCAGCAGCGCACGGCCTGTGGCGTCGACCGTTGTAATGCCGCTGCGATCCCCTTCAAAGCGACCTTCGCCCAGCGCGGCAATTCGGTCCTCTTCGACCAGAAGCCAGCCGGAGCGGATGATGTTGTTCTGATCATCAACCGTGATGAGCAGGGCGTTTTCAAACAAAACTCGATTCAAAAAAACACCTCCGGTAAGGGCGGTGAGGCCGCCCGGATTTCGTCTTCATTATAGCATACAAGCGCGAAAAAGACAAGAAGGACGCAATCTGTCCGGATAAGACCTTGAAAATATCCGGTTTGGACAAAACTGCTTTTCCCCTTTGCGGTGTGCCGACAAGCCGACAAGAAGAGCAGCAAAACGCGCATCAGCCTATAAAAAAATCGGAGCAAGCGATACAAGGCTTGCTCCGATGTGGTACGGGTAGTGGGGGTCGAACCCACACGGTCTCCCACTGGAACCTAAATCCAGCGCGTCTGCCAATTCCGCCATACCCGCAAAATGCTGTATTTCTCAGTTTAGCAGGTTCGGGGCGAGAAGTCAAACCGGATTGAATGTACTACAGCTTGACGGGGGTTTGGCAGCGGACTAAAATAAGAACACAGGACATCCGAGAGCCGGCGCGACGCGCGGGCAGAAAGGAGAAAGACCGATGAAAAAAGAAGAGATTCTCGCACGGGTTGACCACACGCTGCTGCGGCCGGAGGCGCGCTGGCAGGATATCCAAAAGCTTTGTGACGAGGCGATAGAAAACCACACCGCCTCAATCTGCATCAACCCCGGTTATGTCAAACAAGCGGTGGAATATCTGGCGGGCAGGATTCCGGTGTGCACCGTGATCGGGTTCCCGCTTGGCGCCACCAGCACACAGGCTAAGGTGTTCGAGGCAAAGCAGGCTCTTGCGGATGGCGCGCAGGAGTTTGATATGGTCATCAACATCGGCGCGCTCAAGAGCGGCGATCTGGACTATGTCGAACAGGAGATCCGTGCGCTCAAGCAGGCGGTGGGGGAAAAGGTGCTCAAGGTCATTATTGAGACCTGCCTGCTCACCCAGGAAGAGAAGAAGACGATGTGTGAGATTGTCTGCCGTGCCGGCGCGGACTACATTAAAACCAGCACCGGCTTTTCGACCGGTGGGGCAACTTTTGAGGACATTGCACTCTTTGCCCGCTGCGTAAAGGGACGCTGCCATATCAAAGCGGCCGGCGGAATCCGTACGGTGGAGGATATGGAAAAATTCCTCGAGCTGGGGGCAGACCGGCTGGGAACCAGTAGTGCGATTAAAATCCTCAATGAGGTGGAAAAATGAGAGGCTAAAGAAAAACCGGACAGGGAGACCTGTCCGGTTTGCTTTTTGGTGCTTGTTTTCTCAAATTGTCAATATACTGTACAAAACCAGGTGCTATTCTAAAATGGAGGAGTACAGATGTTGACTGCGATTCTGATGACGACTGCCGCCGGACTGTCCACCGGATTGGGCGGGCTGGCGGCATTGTTCAGCCGCCGTCCCACCGACCGGCTGCTCTCTTTTTCACAGGGATTTGCGGGCGGAGTGATGCTGACCGTCTCTCTCTCGGATATGCTGCCCCATGCAGTAGAGGAATATCTTGCGGTGATGAACCGGTCAAGAGCGGTGGGCGCGGCGGTCAGTCTGTTCTCGCTGGGTATGCTCATCTCACTACTGCTGCAAAACTGTCTGCCCGAACCGCGGTCGGAAAAACTGGCGGTGGCGCAGGGCCGTAGTGCCGGACGGCTGGTTCGGGCGGCGCGCAGCGCGATCATCACGACGGCGGTTATCCTGCTGCACAATCTGCCGGAAGGGGTTTTGACCCTTTTTACCGGGTATGCAAATCCCCGGTTCGGACTTGCACTTACAATGGCAATCGCCCTGCACAATATCCCGGAGGGGATCTCCGTCTCGATTCCAGTCTTCTATGCAACAGGTTCCCGCTGGAAAGGGGTGGCGCTTTCGCTGGTATCCGGTCTTGCAGAACCGATCGGCGCACTAGCGGCGTTTTTCTTTTTTCGCGAGATCATCACGCCGCTCTTTCTCAATGGGTTGATAGCGGCAATCGCGGGGATTATGTGCTTTGTCTCGATCAGCGAGCTATTGCCCGCAAGCCTTTCCTACGGACAAAAAACAGCTGCGGTTGCAGGGGTGGCGCTGGGGATTTTAGTAATGAGCGGCGGGATTTATCTGATTTGAGCGCCGCTTGTTTCCCCTAGTTCGATATGGTAAAATAGAAAAAAATCGGTCCTGAAACAGGGCTGCTCGGGCGGAATACCCGGTTAGGGAAAGGGGGACGGGCAGATGCGACGCGGCTTTTTTGCGGCGGTGCTGTTGCTCGTGCTGCTCTTTTCAGGGTGTTCTGCACCGCTGGGCGGGAGCGTGGAGGAGCTTCTGGAAGCGCCAAAGCTCAGCCAAAGCCAGACGCTGGTGGTTGAGGCGCTCAACAGACATGTCGGCGGCAGCGTGAAGCTGCAGTACCCGCGGCAGGGAGAATTTTTGTCCCCCTTCGTTTTTCGCGACCTGGATGGCGACGGAGTCGAGGAGGCAGTCGTCTTTTACAGCGACGCGACGGGTAATGCCAGCCAGTATGTGCGGATCGCACTGCTCGAGCAGAGCGATGGAAAGTGGAATGTCAGCTGGGATGAGGAGGGACTGGGCGTCGGGGTGGACTCGGTCCAGTTCAGCTCGATGTATGGCGCCCAGACTGCGGCGCTGATTGTCGGATATCTCAATACCGGCGTGAATGATAAGTTTCTGGCCGTATACAATTATAACGAGGAAAGTCCGGGAATGAGCCGGGTGGACGAGCGGCAATACTGCGAATACACGCTGGCAGATTTCACCGGTACGGGTACGGATGACCTGATTGTTCTCTCCTCGACGGGTGAGCCGGATCCAATGCTGGTCACGATGCTCACGGTAGAAGAGGGAAAACTGCGCCCGGTGACCAGCGTTGCGCTGGACAGTTTGCTGGAGAGTTCCTCCCAAATCTATGCCAGCCTTTCCGCCGGCAGTTACAGCCTGGTGATCGACGGCTTTACCTCCGGCGGTACACTTGCCAGCGAGCAGCTGTATTTTGACCGCAAGAGCGGCAGGCTCATCAGCTGTGGTGACCGGCTGAACATCGAGATCCCGACCCTTTCCACCCGGGTGGGAACCACCCTTTCCAGCCGCGATGTGGACGAGGACGGCGCGGTCGAGATTCCGGTGGTATTGGGTAATGTATCGGCGTTTTCTACGGAGCAGCGGATGCAGTGGGTGAGCTTTTATGATTTTGCCGCGATCGACGAGTATCAGAATAATTTTGAGAAGGAAACGGTAGAACCGGGCCGGCAGATTCCGTCGGTGCTTCCGCTTCCACAGAGTGAGAGCAGCCCGCAGAGCCAGTCGGATACGGCCCAACAGCCGGCACAGGAGGAGGTTGAACCGACCAATGAAAAGGTATTCGGTCTGGCCGACCTGAGTTACGGTTATTACATGCGGCTGCCGGTCAGCTGGAAAAACCGGGTCACGGTAGAGCGGCTGGGGTCCCGCAACTGGTATCTGACCGATACTGCGAGCGGTGAGACGCTGCTGACGGTGCAGATTTTGGGAACGGATGAACGACTCATCTCCGGAGGAGACCGATTTGGAGATGTTGAGGATTATGTCCAGGCCGCGACGGTGGGCCGCTACCGCATTTTTGTTCGGGTGCGGCAGGACGCTGGAATTGATGCGGTGCAGATTTTGAGCGGTGTGACAGTACTGAGCTGATCTGAGTCCCGGCGGAATCCGGGCCGGGGTGATTTCCGGAAAGGAGTGGACAGGATGAGAAGAGTTCTGGTCGTGGAAGACGAGGATGCGATCCGGGAAGTGATCGCGCTCAACCTGCGGATGGCGGGGTATGATGTTGAAGAAGCTGCCAGCGCCGAACGGGCGCTCGAATTGCTCGGCGCATCCGGCTTCGATGTGGCGTTGCTGGATGTGATGCTGCCGGGGATGAACGGTTTTTCGCTGTGTGAAACCATCCGAAGGGATTCGCAGGAAATCGGGATTATTATCCTCTCGGCAAAGACACAGGAAAAGGATAAGATCAATGGGCTGTCCATCGGCGCGGATGATTATATCACCAAACCGTTCAGCGTTTCGGAGCTGCTTGCCCGGGTTGAGGCACTCTGCCGCCGGGTCACCCGCCAGACGACCGAACAACAGGGAGAGGGGCGGCTGGTCTCAGGTCAGTTTGTGCTCGATCAAAAAAGCCGGGTGCTGTACAAAAACGGTCAGCCGATCGATCTCACGCAGGTCGAATTTCAGATCATGGAGCTGTTCTTTCAGAATCCAGGAGTCGCGCTGGTGCGGGACAAGATTTTGGAAGGGGTCTGGGGTAAAAACTATTTCGGCGATGTCAAGATCGTGGATGTCAACATCCGCCGGTTGCGGATGAAGGTGGAGGACGAGCCGAGCAATCCGGTTCACATTGCCACCGTTTGGGGCTATGGGTATCGCTGGAAGCCGTAAATAGGGCGACCATCGGAGAAAGGGGGAAGGCGGCTTGGCGAGAAAAAAGCGCGACGGGTCAATTACCCGGCGCTGGGTCCGCGGCAGCCTTCTGCTGATTATTCTGCTGTTGCTGATTGCCGAGGGCGTCTTTGTCTTTTATATCAATAGCTACTATTATTCCGGCGCGCGCGCGGCGATTATGAACCGGGTGAATACCCTTACCGGCCAGCTGTCTGCACTTTCCGGGGTGGATGATAGTCAGCGCAACGCGACGCTGCGGCAGATGACCGAAAACTTTTCCGAAAAGGACAAGTTCGAGTTCATGCTAATCAACACCGCAGGAAAGGTGGTCTCGACCTCCAGCGGCCTTGTGCCGGATTATCTGGATAATCTGGATGATTTCGACAAGGCCAAGCGCAGCGCGGACGGCATCGGTGAGTTTATCGGCGCCGACAGCGCCGGGGAGCGGATTATGGCGGTCACCTTTCTTGTGCCAGAGCCGGCGGGGGGAATTATGGCGGCGCGGTTTGTTACCAGCCTGACCCGCATCGATCAGCAGATCATGCTGCTCACCCTGCTCTCGGCCACCGTGATGCTCTCTATCCTCTTCTTCTCGATTTTTTCGGGGATCTACTTTATCCGTTCAATCGTGCTGCCGGTCAATAAGGTGGAACAGATGGCCAGCCGGATTGCGGCCGGAGATTTTGACGCACGGATTGAAAATGTATATAATGATGAACTGGGCCGCCTGTGTAATACCATCAATCATATGGCGGTAGAGCTGGCTAAGACCGACCAGTTGAAAAACGAGTTCATCTCCTCGGTTTCCCACGAACTGCGAACCCCGCTGACCTCGATTAAGGGATGGACCGAGACGCTTGCCCGGGTAGATGATCCGTCGGACCCGCATTACCAGCGGGGCCTCAGGATCATTATGAGCGAAACCGACCGACTGTACATGATGGTGGAAGAACTGCTCGACTTTTCCAGAATGCAGAACGGCGGCCTCTCGCTGACCTTCGAGCGGTTGGACCTCGGCGCAGAGCTGGAGGATGTACTGCTGATGATGGGCCAGAGGGCCGAGAATGAGAAGATTCGATTCTCCTTTACCGAGCCGGATGACCCCTGTATTGTAAGCGGAGACCGCAACCGGCTGCGGCAGGTGTTCGTCAACCTGCTGGACAACGCGCTGAAATATTCTCCTTCCGGCGGCGAGATTCGGGTACAGCTGCGCCGGGAGGAGAACTGGGCGGTGGCTGAGATTCAGGATGAGGGGCCAGGCATTTCACCGGAGGATCTCGAACATATCAAGGTTAAATTTTATAAGGGCCGCGGCGCGGTCCGCGGCAGCGGTATCGGGCTTGCGGTTGTGGATGAGATCGTCGCCGCCCATGAGGGCCGGTTTGATGTTGAGAGCGAGTACGGCAACGGCACGCTGGTGCGGGTCAGGTTGCCAATTAAGGAGTAAAATGCCGCCTGGTTGGATGATGGGTGGCCGAAAGGAAGCTGGATGAAGACGACCAAAAAGGAGAAATTTAAGACCTCGATTGGGGGACAAGCCCTCATCGAGGGGGTGATGATGCGCGGTCCCAGCCTGCTGGCGATCGCGGTGCGGGATCCCGTGGGAGAGATCCAGGTGGAGACCCAGCCGGTCCGGCGCAATCCGGTCGCGCGGGTGCCGATCCTCCGCGGGATCGTCAGTTTTGTCGATTCGCTGTTGGTGGGCTACCGTGCGCTGATGCGCTCGGCTGAGATCAGCATGACCGAGGAAGAACTGGCCGAGGAGGAGAGCCGGTTTGACCGCTGGATGCGGGAGCATCTGGGAGAAAAGGCAATGAATATAATGATGACGGCCAGCGCATTGCTCGGCGGTGTGCTGGCCATCGTGCTGTTTATGGTGCTGCCGACCTTTCTCACCGGTTTGTTGGATCGGGTGGTTGCGCTGGGCTTTCTGCGCTCGGTCGTGGAAGGTTTGATCAAGCTGGCGTTGTTTGTCCTTTATCTCTTTGCAATTTCCCGGATGAAAGAGGTCAGCCGGCTGTTCCGCTACCATGGAGCCGAGCACAAGACCATTGCAACCTATGAGGCGGGGGAACCGCTCACGGTGGAAAACGTCCGCCCCAGCAGCCGGTTCCACCCCCGCTGCGGTACCAGTTTTCTGTTGTTGGTGCTCATCATCAGCATTTTGGTTTTCAGTCTGGTCCCCTGGAGCTCCACCCTCGGCCGGGCCGGGCTGAAACTGTTGCTCCTGCCGCTGGTGATGGGACTCAGTTACGAGGTTATCAAGTTTGCCGGCCGGCATGACAACGCATTGACCCGCATCATCTCGGCGCCGGGGCTCTGGCTGCAACGGTTGACGACGGCCGAACCGGATGACGGGATGATCGAGGTGGCCATTGCCTCGGTCAAGGCGGTGCTGCCCAAAGAGGGGGAGGACGACCGGTGGTAGTACGGCAGGCTTTTTTCGATACCCGCGCCGCGCTGCGCGAAGCCGGCATTGAGGAAGATGCCGTCGAAGCGGATCTGCTGCTGCGGCTGGCGACCGGAAAGGGACATCTTGAACAGGACAGCGAGCGGGAATTGAGCTGTGCGGAAGAGAAAACACTCGCAGCGCTCACCCGCCGCCGCTGCACAAGATACCCCGCACAGTATCTCGCCGGCAGATGGCCGTTTTATGGCCTTGAACTGACGGTGGGAGAGGGAGTGTTGATCCCTCGCGCTGATACCGAGACGGTGGTCGACCGGGCCCTGGAGATGATAGCGGAAAAGGCTGCTCCACGTGTGCTGGACCTGTGTGCCGGCAGCGGTGCGATCGGGCTTGCAATCGGCAGTATGCGCCCGGACGCGCAGATCACGCTGGTCGAGCGGTCGGATGCGGCGCTGCATTACTGCCGCGAAAACGCACAGGGCAAAGCGGCGGTGGTGCAGGCGGATGTTTTTGGATACGAAAAGGAACTCGCGCCGGGAGGTGTTGACTGCCTTGTCTGCAACCCCCCTTATGTGACCGAGACGGAGTATCGGGACCTTGCACCCGAACTCTTTTTTGAGCCGCGGGAGGCGTTGGTCGCTGCGCGGGAGGGGCTCGCTTTCTATGAGTACCTTGCCCGTGCCTATCGTCCGGCAATGGCGCCGGGTGGTGCGCTGGTATTTGAGATCGGCGCGGCGCAGCGCGTGCCGGTTGAGACGCTGCTGGCGCGCTGGGACTGGCAGGAGATCGGCTGTGTACGGGATCTGGGCGGCAATGACCGCTGCGTCTTTGCCCGCGCACCGAAAGATGCTGCGGAATACGCGCGTTTTTGTGCCGATGTCCCTTGACATCCCGCAACACATGTGATAGACTATTTCAGTCAGTAAAGAAGTTGCGCTTGCCGCACTCACCTTGTGTGCCCACAGGGCGCCGGGTTAACAGGGCTTTTTCAGAGCATTTTTGGTCTGTAACTGCGTGTTTGTGAGTGGTGGCTTCGCGCCCCACTCTTTTTTATTGCCGCCGTCCGGCGGCCGGGGCTAGAGCTGACGCAGGGAATTTTTTACGGTTCTGAATACTTGGAGGTGTTTTACGATTAGCGGCAAGAGAGAACTTGAGTTGAACGAGCAGATTCGGGACAAAGAGGTCCGGGTGACCGACGCCGACGGCGCACAGCTGGGAATCATGTCTTCTCGCGAGGCGCTGCAGCTCGCGGTCGAGCGGAACCTTGATCTGGTCAAGATCGCCCCTACCGCAAATCCGCCGGTCTGCCGTATCATGGACTACGGCAAATATCGCTTTGAGCAGCAGAAGAAGGAAAAAGAAGCGAGAAAGAACCAGCGGGTTGTGGACATCAAGGAGATCCGGCTGTCTCTCAACATCGACACCAACGACTTCAACACCAAGGTCAACCACGCCAAACGCTTTCTGAAGGATGGCGACAAGGTGAAGGCCTCGATCCGGTTCCGCGGCCGTGAGATGGCCCATACCGATCTGGGGTATGAGGTGATGAAGCGGTTCGCACAGGTTATGTCGGAATTTGCCGTCATCGAGAAACAGCCCAAGCTGGAAGGGCGCAGCATGCAGATGTTCTTAGCGCCTCTCCCCAAGGACAAGGCCCAAAAATAAGGAGGAAAATACAATGCCCAAGATGAAAACGCACAGCGGCGCAAAGAAGCGCTTCTCCCTCACCAAGAACGGCAAGGTCAAGCGGGCGAAGGCGTTCCGCAGCCACATTCTGACCAAGAAGACCACCAAGCGGATGCGCGGTCTGCGCAAGCCCGGCTATGTTGACCGGACCAACGAGGCCAACGTCAAAAAGATGCTGCCCTACGCCTGAGCGCGCGGGACCAGAGAAAATCGTCAAAACCGTGCGCGGCGAAAGCCGGCGCCATATCATCTGAAATAAAGGAGAAATAACTATGGCTCGTATTAAGGGCGCTATGATGACCCGCAAGAGAAGAAAGAAAACCCTGAAGCTGGCCAAGGGCTACTGGGGCAGCAAGTCCAAGCATTTTAAGATGGCCAAGCAGCAGGTCATGAAGAGCGGCAACTATGCGTTTGTCGGCCGCAAGGCGAAAAAGCGCGATTTCCGCCGCCTGTGGATCACCCGCATCAGCGCTGCCTGCCGTGCTCAGGGCATCAACTACTCCAGCTTTATGAATGGCCTCAAGAAGGCCGGCATCGACCTCAACCGCAAGATGCTCTCCGAGATGGCGATCCATGACGCCGCCTCCTTCGCGAAGCTGGTCGAGACCGCTAAGGCCGCGAAATAATTTTGTCATGCAACGCCCGTATGCGAGAGCGGGGCGCGGACAGGGATTCCAGTCCGCGTCCAGCCCACGCGCGCGGGCGTCCGTTTGTTTTGGAACCAGTTACGTCTGACGCGTCAGCGCCAAGGCGCAGATCGGAAAGGAGAGCAGCGAGCGCCGATGGAGCGGATCACCAGCAGGGAAAATGAGCGAATCAAGCACACGGCAAAGCTGATGCAAAAGCCGGCGCTCCGCAGACAGGAGGGCCGGTTTGTCCTGCAGGGGGTCAAGCTCTGTCTCGATGCGGCACAGGCCGGATTGCGGCTGGAGACCCTTTACCGGACCCAGCGGGCTGCCGAGCGCTGGCCGCAGCTGAACGCGCTGGACTGCGAACAGGTCGAGATCAGCGATTCGGTGGCGGAAAAGCTCTCGGATCAGAAGACCCCGCAGGGGGTTTTTGCGGTCTGCCGGTTGCCGGAATTTGACGCGGGGGAGATCGACCCGAACGGCCGGTATCTCGCGCTGGAGGAGCTGCAGGACCCTGCGAATGTGGGGGCGGTATTTCGCAGCGCCGCGGCCTTTGGCTTTGCCGGGGTCATTCTGACGCCGGGGTCGGCGGATCCATTTGGGGAAAAGGCGCTGCGCGCCTCGATGGGGGCGGCTTTCAAGCTTCCGGTCATCTGGACCGAGGAGCTGCCGACCCTGCTGCGCCGTTTGTCCGGACAGGGCATGGCGACTGTCGCGGCAGCGTTGCGCGGTGCGGTGGATCTTCGGGAATACAACTATTCCGGCGGAGGGCTGGTGCTGGCCATCGGCAATGAGGGAAACGGTCTCACCCCATCGGCCATCGAGGCGTGTAATGCGGTGGTCAAGATCCCGATTCGCAGCATGGAATCGCTGAACGCAGCGGCTGCGGCCGCTGTTCTCATGTGGGAATTAGGGGGACGGCGGGATGGATGACCGGCTCTATTGGCTCTGGCTTGCGGGTGGTCTTGGCTTTGCCGCCCGCCAGCTGCGTCCGCTGCTGGAAACCTATACCGATGCCGCAGGCGTCTTTGCACATCGGGGCGAGCTGCTGGTGAAACGGCTGGTAACCCCGGCGCAGTTTCGCGCATTGAAAAACAGCCGGCCGCAGGATTTTGAGCGGGTGCTCGAACAGCATCTTGCTGCCGGGTATCAGGTCCTTGCGCTGGATGATCCGGATTATCCGGAACTGCTGCGGGAGATCGATGACCCGCCCGCGGTGCTCTATGTGGAAGGAAACCTCTCGGTATTTCAGCACGCGCTGCCGATTTCAATGATCGGCACCCGGCGCCCCTCGGCTTACGGAATCGAGGCGGCACGGATGATTGCCGGACAGCTGGTGGCTGCCGGTGCGCTGTTGATCTCGGGATTGGCAGACGGGCTGGACAGCGAGGCGCACAAGGCGGCGGTCGCGGTCGGCGCACCGACTGTCGCGGTGCTGGGGACTGCGATTGACCGCACCTATCCCGCCCGCAATCAGACGCTTCGGGAAATGATCCTGCACGACGGTGCAGTAATCAGCGAATATCCCATCGGCACCGAGGGGCAAAAGAGCTTCTTTGTGCTGCGCAATCGCATCATTGCCGGGCTGTGCCGCGGCCTGTTGGTGGTCGAGGCGCGCCAGCGCAGCGGCACAATGAGTACCGTTCAGTTTGCGCTCGAGAACGGGCGGGATGTCTTCGCGGTGCCGGGCAGTATCTTCAGTCCGGTCAGCGCCGGTACCAACCGCCTGCTGCAGCAGGGCGCAAAAGCGGTGATGACAGCGGATGATATTCTGTGCGAGTATGGATATGAGATGTGCTTTGAGCCGGCGCAGCTGCCCGGCGACGCACCGAAGGATGAGCCCGCGCTAAGCGAACAGGCGCAGGCTGTTTATCGGCTGCTCACCGCCCGGCCGCAGGGGCTTGAGGCGCTCTGCGCCGCCAGCGGCCTGCCCTCCGGCGTGGTGATGGCCGCGCTGACCGAACTTGAACTGGCGGGCCTCTCCCGCCAGCTTGCAGGACGGCAGTTTGAGCGGCGCGGGTAAACTGCTTTGCAGGAGCTGCAAAACAGTCGAAGAATTCAACCATCAATGAGGTGAAATATGGCAAAACTGGTCATTGTGGAGTCTCCCGCAAAGGCGAAGACCATCGGGAAATATCTGGGCGACGGCTATGAGGTCATGGCCTCGATGGGGCATGTCCGGGATCTGCCCGCCAGCCAGCTCGGCATCGATGTCGAGCGGGACTACAATCCCCAGTATATCAATATCAAGGGCAAGGAGAAGCTGATTCGGGAACTCAAGAGCGCCGCCAAGCAGAGCGACGGCGTACTGCTCGCGACCGACCCGGACCGTGAGGGTGAGGCGATCAGCTGGCATCTAGCCCATCTGCTGGGTCTGGATGTGTCGGCGCAGGACCGGGTCACCTTCGGCGAGATCACCAAGAAGGGGGTCACCGAGGGAATGGCCCATCCGCGGGCGATCGACCTTGATCTGGTCAACGCCCAGCAGGCCCGCCGGGTGCTCGACCGGCTGGTGGGATACAAGCTCTCGCCGTTCCTCTGGCGCAAGGTGCGCAGAGGACTTTCCGCCGGGCGTGTGCAGTCGGTCGCGGTGCGGCTGATTGTTGACCGCCAGAAGGAGATCGACGCGTTTGTACCGGAGGAGTACTGGAATCTGGACGCACAGCTCTCGGCGCCGGGCAGCACGAAGAAGTTCACCGCCCGGCTCGCGGCCGATGTGGCAGGGGAGAAGATTGAGGTCACCGACAAGGAACAGGCTGACCGGATTCTCGCCGCGCTGGAGGGCAAAGAGTACCGGGTGACCAAGATCAACCGCGGCAGCCGCAAAAAGTCCCCGGCGCCCCCCTTTATCACCTCAACATTGCAGCAGGAGGCCAGCCGCCGGTTCGGCTTTACCGCCACCCGGACGATGCGGGCGGCCCAGACGCTGTATGAGGGCGTCGACATCGCGGGCATCGGCACCACCGGTCTGATCACCTATATGCGTACCGACAGCCTGCGGCTCTCGGACGAGGCAGTAGCGGGCGCGAAGGCCTTCATCGAGGAGCGCTGGGGCGAGAAGTATGTCAACCGCACCAAGCGAACCTACAAGAGCAGGAGCGCGACCGCCGCGCAGGACGCGCACGAGGCGATCCGTCCCTCCAACCCGGCGCTGACCCCCGACGAGGTGGACAAGAGCATCAGCGGGGATACTGCAAAGCTCTACCGGCTGATCTGGAACCGGTTTACCGCCAGCCAGATGGCCGACGCGCAGCATGCGACGATGAATGTCGAGATCACGGCCGGGGACTACCTCTTCAAGGCCAGCGGCTACACCGTTACCTTCGACGGCTTTACCGCGCTGTACGAAGAGGCTACCGACGAAAAGGAAAAAAAGGAGACGGCGCTGCCCGATCTGGAAGAGGGCATGGTGCTGCGGCTGCGGGATCTCGCCGCCGAGCAGAAATTCACCCAGCCGCCCTCCCTTTACACCGAGGCGACCCTCATCAAGGCGCTGGAGGAAAACGGCATCGGACGCCCCTCCACCTATGCGCCGATCATCACCACCATCATCGATCGCGGCTATGTCGAGCGAGAGGCCAAAAAGCTCAAGCCGACCGCGCTGGGATTGACGGTCAACGGGCTGATGATGGATGAGTTCGCCAAGATTGTGGACATCAAGTTCTCCGCCCAGATGGAGAAAAATCTCGATAAGGTCGAGGCAGGCAAGGCGGATTGGGTCAAGACGGTCGACGATTTTTATACCGATTTTGACAAGACGCTGCAAAAGGCCGAACAGGACCTTGAGGGCAAGAAGATCAAGGTCCCCGATGAGGAGACCGATGAGGTTTGCGAGCTCTGCGGGCGCAAGATGGTCATCAAGACCGGCCGGTACGGCAAGTTCCTGGCCTGCCCCGGGTTCCCCGAGTGCAAGAATACCCGCCGTCTGGTACAGACTGCGGCCGGCGAGTGCCCGCTGTGCGGCAGCCGGATTCTGGTGCGAAAGACCAAGAAGGGCCGGATCTATTACGGATGCGAAAAGAATCCGACCTGTGGATTTATGAGCTGGGACGAACCGAGCGAGGAGAAATGCCCCAGCTGTGGAAAGACCCTGTTCAAACATGGCGGCAAAAACGGCGAGCTGGTCTGCCTGACCGAGGGCTGCGGCTATCGCCGGCCGCAGAAGGGATGAGCGGGCCGGTGCGGATCATCGGCGCGGGGCTGGCGGGCTGCGAGGCGGCCCTGCTGCTGGCCGACGCCGGGGTGCCGGTGATCCTGTATGAACAAAAACCCCAGCACTTTTCCCCTGCCCACAAAAAGGAGGGCTTCGCCGAACTGGTCTGCTCCAACTCGCTCAAGGCGGACCGGTTGGATTCTGCCAGCGGACTGCTCAAAGCGGAGATGCGGCTGCTCGGCAGCCACCTGCTCGATGCCGCCGAGACCGCGCGGGTTGCAGCAGGCGGCGCGCTTGCGGTTGACCGGGACCTGTTTAGTCGAGAGGTTACCCGGATGGTGGAATCTCACCCGAAGATCGAGGTGCGGCGGGAGGAGGTACGCGATCTCGCGCTGGCCCGTGAGGGCTTGTTGTTGATCGCCACCGGCCCGCTGACCGAGGGAGACCTTGCGGCGGCAATCGCTGAGAAAACCGGGCAGGACAGCCTCTCCTTCTTTGATGCGGCGGCGCCGATTGTCACCGCCGAGAGCATCGACCACAGCAAGGTTTTTGCCGCTTCCCGCTATGGGCGCGGCAGCGATGACTACCTCAACTGTCCCTTCAATAAGGAGGGATATGAGGCGTTTTACGCCGCGCTGGCCGGCGCGGAGCGCGCAACGCTGCATGACGCGGACAAGGTCAAGGTCTATGAGGGCTGCATGCCGATCGAGATCATGGCCCGCCGGGGTGCGGATACGCTGCGGTATGGCCCGCTGCGGCCGGTGGGATTGATTGACCCGGCTACCGGACATCGCCCCTGGGCGAATGTTCAGCTTCGCAGCGAGGACAAGGAGAACAGCCGGTATAATCTGGTCGGCTTTCAGACCAATCTCAAATTTGGAGAACAAAAGCGGGTCTTTTCGATGATTCCGGGTCTGGAAAACGCCGAGTTTGTCCGGTATGGCGTAATGCATCGCAACAGCTTTCTCAACAGCCCGGCGGTGCTTGCAGAGGATCTCTCTCTGCGGTGTGACCGCGCGATCTTCTTTGCCGGTCAGATCACCGGGGTCGAGGGCTATATGGAGAGCGCGGCCTGCGGGCTGATTGCGGCGCACCAGATTCTGCGCCGGCTGGCGGGCAAACCGCCCCTTGTACTGCCGGCCCAGACGATGTGCGGTGCGCTGATGGCGCATCTGGCAAATGAAAACGAGGATTTCCAGCCGATGGGCAGCAACATGGGACTGCTGCCCCCGCTGCCCGAACGGGTGCGGGACAAGCGGCTGCGGTATGAACAGATCGCCCGGCGGGCAGTCGAGGCGATGAAGAACTGCCTGTGTGCCGAGGGAATCGGGACAGCGGCAAGGGAGGAAAAAGCATGAAGATCATTCTGGATGCGATGGGCGGGGACAACGCCCCCAAAGAGATTCTGCTGGGCGCTGCCGCGGCGGTCAAGGAGCTGGGGGTCGAGATCATCGCGGTCGGTGACCCGGCCCGGATCGACACCTGCGTGAAGGAAAATGCGATTGATCTGACCGGCATCACGGTGGTGCCGGCCGGCGAGACCATCGAGATGTGCGACGACCCGACCTGGGCAATCCGCCACAAAAAGGATTCGTCGATGGTGGTTGCGCTGCGCCTGCTGGCTGACGGCGCAGGGGATGCGGTGGTCAGCGCCGGGTCCACCGGCGCGCTGCTTACCGGTGCGACCCTGATCGTCAAGCGGCTGCCCGGGGTCAAGCGGGCGGCGATCGGTACGATAATCCCCGGCCAGAATCAGCCCTATCTGCTGCTGGATTCGGGCGCGAATGTCGAGTGCCCTGCCGAGATGCTCAACTGCTTTGGCATGATGGGCAGCGTGTATATGGAAAAGGTGATGGGCCGCGCCGAGCCGAAGGTTGCGCTGGTCAACAACGGCGCGGAGGAGAGCAAGGGAACCCCGACCTATGTCGAGGCGCACCAGCTGCTCAAGGAAAATGCTGCGATCCGGTTTGTCGGCAATGTCGAGCCGCGGGACGTGCCCACCGGCAACGCGGACGTCGTCGTCTGCGACGGTTTTACCGGCAACGTGATCCTCAAGCTCACCGAAGGACTGGCTAAATTCTTCACTGGCGAGTTGAAGAAGATCTTCAAGCGCAACGCCGCGACGATGGCCGCCGCGCTGATCGTCAAGGGCGGGGTACAGGAGTTCAAGGCGAAGCTGGATGCCGACGAGTACGGCGGCGCGCCGCTGCTGGGAATCAGCAAGGTGGTCATCAAGGCGCACGGCTCTTCCGGCGCAAAGGCGATCAAGAACGCGGTACGTCAGGCGAAGATCTGCTGCGAAAACGGCATGGTGGACGCGATTCGGGAGAATATCGCGCGGTAACCGGCGACAATCCGCCCGCGGTGGGCGGCAGGGGCTTGCCCCGGAAAGGAAATCCGTCATGGAAGAAAATCTACAGGGACTCGAGCGGACTCTCGGCCACCAGTTTGCCAATATCTGTCTGCTGTCGACTGCGGTGACCCATTCGAGCTATGCCAACGAGCAGCGGCGGGAGACCGAGTACAACGAGCGCCTGGAATTTTTAGGTGATTCGGTGCTCTCGATTGTGGTCAGCGAATATCTGTTCAGCTCTCCCAAGCATCTGCCGGAAGGCGAATTGACAAGGGTGCGCGCGGCGCTGGTCTGTGAGAGCAGCTGCTGCGAGTTTGCAAAGAAAATCGGCCTCGGTCAGTATCTGCGGCTGGGCCGCGGAGAAGAAAACAGCGGCGGGCGCACAAGGGTTTCTCTGCTTGCCGATGCCTTTGAAGCGGTGCTCGGCGCGCTGTATCTCGACGGCGGACTTGAGACCGCGCGGCGGTTTTTGCTGCCGCTGGTGCAGGCGGAGCAGGCGGTGCCGGAGGATTACAAGACCCGGCTGCAGGAGATCATCCAGCAGAACCCCGAAGAGCGGCTGCGGTATGTCGTGACCGGTGAATCCGGTCCCGATCACAACAAGCGGTTTATCGTTGAGGTACGGCTCAATTCCAATGTCATCGGCATCGGCGAGGGCCACAGCAAGAAGGCTGCTGAACAGCAGGCGGCGCGAGAGGCGCTGCGGCTGTTCGGGGACAGCACCGAGGACATTCCGCTGTGAGCGGGCGGCATAATCTGCCATTTTTTATTCCGCACGAGGGCTGCCCGCACCGGTGCAGCTTCTGCGACCAAAACGCGATTTCCGGCGCGCAGCGAGGCCCCTCGCCGCGGGAGGTCGCCGAAAGATGCGATGCGCTGCTGCCCGCGCCCGGCGCGGGCGGACAGTTTGAGATCGCCTTTTTCGGGGGCAGCTTTACCGCGATTGCACGCGAACAGATGGTTGCATTGCTCGAGGCCGCTTTTCCCTTTGTACAGGCGGGACGGGCTGCCGGTATCCGGATTTCGACCCGGCCGGATGCAATCGACAATGAGATTCTCGACCTGCTTGCAGCTTACCGGGTCACCGCCATCGAGCTGGGAGTCCAGAGCATGGACGACCGGGTTCTCGCTGCAAACGGACGCGGACACACCGCGCAGCAGACCCGGGCGGCGGCAGCATCGATCCGCGCGCGGGGCTTTTCGCTGGGACTTCAGATGATGGTCGGCCTGCCGGGTGAGAAAGACCCGGTGCGGGCCGCGGCGGAGAACGCCGCAGCGCTGGCGGCGTTGTGCCCGGATACCATGCGGATCTACCCGGTTCTGGTGTTGTGCAACACCCCGCTTGAGGTGATGACCCGCAAGGGGAGCTACCGGCCGCTGACGGTGGAACAGGCGGTGCGCGCCAGCGCGCCGCTGCTCGAATACTTTGAGCAAAAAGGAATCCGGGTGATCCGGGTCGGATTGCAGGATGACGGCGCGCTGCGCCGGCATCTGATCGCCGGGCCCTATCATCCGGCATTTCGGCAATGCTGCGAGAGCTTTTTATTCCGCCGGCGGATGGGGAATGTGCTGCAAGGCGTTTTGCCGGGCGATTATCGGCTGCTGGTCGCACCGGGAAGAATCAGCGATGCGGTGGGGCAGCGGCGGGAAAACCTGCGTGCCTTTGCACAGCGGGGATACCGGCTGACGATAACGGACTCCTGCGCGCTGACAGGGCGCGAGGTTCGGCTCTATGGGACCAGGCAACGAGAGGAATGTGAGGCAACAACGTGTTTTTGAAAGCGCTTGAGATTCAGGGATTCAAATCCTTTCCCGACCGCACCAAGATTACCTTTGAGGGCGGTATCACCGCGGTAGTCGGGCCCAACGGCAGCGGAAAGAGCAATATCTCGGACGCGATTCGCTGGGTGCTGGGGGAGACCTCCTCCAAACAGCTGCGGGGCTCGGGCAAGATGGAGGACGTCATCTTCGGCGGAACCCAGACCCGCAGCCCGATGGGCTTTGCTGCGGTTTCGCTGTATATTGATAATTCCGAACACCGGCTCGACATTGAAAAGGACGAGGTGGTGGTCACCCGCCGTTACTACCGCAGCGGAGAAAGTGAGTACGGAATCAACGGCCAGAATGTCCGGCTCAAGGATGTCTACGAACTCTTTCTCGACACCGGAATCGGGCGGGACGGCTATTCAATCATCGGACAGGGCCGGATCGCCGAGATTGTCGGCGCGAAATCGGCTGAGCGGCGGGAGATCTTTGAAGAGGCTTCCGGCATCGCGAAATACCGTTACCGCAAGAATGAGGCCGAGCGTCGGCTGGCCGCGGCGGAGGACAATCTGGTGCGACTGCGGGACATCCTGGATGAACTGACCGCCCGGGTCGGCCCGCTGGAGAAGGAGAGCGAAAAGGCGCAGAAATTTCTTGAGCTGGCCCAGCAGAAAAAGACGCTGGAGGTCACTCTTTGGGCGGATACGCTGCGGCGGGCGAAGGACCAGGTGCGCGCCGCGCAGCGGGACCGGGAGATCGCACAGGGCGACTACGACCGCGCGAGCGCCGAGATCGACCGGGTGGACGCCGAGACCGAAGGCGTGCGCGCCGAGATCGAACAGCTGATCATCGACATTGAACGATACAACGGCGAGATCCGCGCGATCACCGAGGAGATCGCCGGGGCCGACGCCTCGGTCGCGGTGCTCGAAAATGACATCGCCCACAGCAGAGATTCGATCGACCAGCTGCGCCAGCAGATCGCCGCCGCGGGGGAGGATGACGCCGCCGCAGAGCAGCAGATCGCACAGTATCAGGCCTCGATCGCCACAGGTGAGGAGCATATCCGTGTGCAGCAGGCCCGGATCGAGGAGCTCTCCGCGCTGCTTGACCAGCTGTCGGCGAGCGCGCAGGCCACCGGGGAGCGGAGAGGCGTGTTCACCGAGCGGCTGTCCGCGTTGACTACCCGGGTTACCGACCTCAAGGTGGCTGCCGCGGGGGCGGATAGCACCGTGGAGAGCGGCCTTGCACGGCTCTCGGCGCTGGAAGATGAGGTGCTTGCAGGGGAGGATGCGCTGGCAAAGCTGCGGGAGGAACAGGCGGAGAACGCAGATTACCTCGCCCGCTGCAACGCCGAGCTGACCCGCCTTGGCAATATCAAAGAGGGACTTTCCCTCAAGCTTGCCAGCCGGCAGAAAACGCTGGACACCGCCGCCGAAGAGGCGCGCGCAGCCCAGAGCCAATGCGAGGCCGCGCTGGAGCGGATCCGGATTCTGCGGGATCTTGAGAACAGCATGGACGGCTATAACCAGAGCGTCAAGCATGTCATCAAAGCATCCCAGAATCACCGTCTGCGGGGAATTATCGGGCCGGTGTCCTCGATCGTTTCGGTCCGTGCCGGCTATGAGCTGGCGATCGAGACGGCGCTGGGCTTTGCGGCCCAGAACATCGTCGTGCAGGATGAGGGGGCGGCCCGCGCCGCGATCTCGCTGCTCAAGCAGGAAAAGGCGGGCCGGGCGACCTTTTTGCCGCTGGACACGGTGCGGCCGTCGAACTTTGACCGCAACCGGCTGCCGGAGGGCGCGCATCTCGCCGCCGATCTGGTCGAGGCCGATTCCAGATATGCGAATATCGTCTCCAACCTGCTGGGCCGGGTACTGGTGGTGGAAGAACTCGGCGCCGCCGGGCGCGCGGCCAAAAGCCTTGATTACCGTTACCGGGTGGTCACGATGGACGGCCAGGTGGTCAATGCCGGCGGCTCCTTTACCGGCGGTTCGGCCTCCCGCTCGGCAGGTATCTTCACCCGCCGCACCGAGATTGAGGAACTCAACCGCAAGATCAAAAACCTTACCGCCCAGCGGCAGGAGAAGGCCGCCGCGCTGGAGAAGGTACGGGCGCAGCAGGAGAAACTTGCCGCCGAGCTGGCCGCGACCGAGAGCGAGGCAATCACCGCCTCAGGCGACCGAATCCGAGCCGAGGCGGAACAGAGCCGGATTGAGACCGCGCTCAGCCAACAGCAGGCCGCAGCCCAGATGCTCGCGGCCGAACGAGAAGAGCTCGGCCTGCGGATTGAGCAGTCCCGCGGGCAGATGCGTCAATACGAGGAAGAGCGCGCCCGGCTCACAGAGGAGAGCGAAACGCTCGAGCGAGAATTGGCCGCGCTGGCCGACGGGGACGACAGCTTCCTTGAGACCCGCAGCCGGTTGTCGGACGAGATGTCCCAGTGCAAGCTGGACCGGCTCTCCGCCGAAAAGGACATCGACGCGGCAAAGAACGCCATCGCTGCGATCGAGGGGCGCAGCGGGGAATCCGCACAGCGGGTGCGGGCGTTGCAGGAATCGATTGCCCGGCTGGAAGGCTTGATCGCCGAAAATGAGGAAAAGATCCGGCAGGTGGTCGAGAACAAGCAGAATGCCGCCCAGCGGATCGAGGAGAAAGAACAGGCGATCCGGCAAGCGACTGCCCAGCGGCTGGAAAAGGAGGGCTCGATCACCCGGCAGAGCGCCCGGGTGCGGGAGCTGACCGCACAGCGGGAGGAGCTGACCAAGGAAATCACCCGTCTGGAAGAGCGGCGGGTTGCCCTTGAGACGGAATATGACACCACCACCGCCAAGCTCTGGGAGGAGTATGAGATGACCCTCTCGGATGCGGCCGCGATGAGCGTTCCGTTTGAAAGCGTTTCCGAGCTGCGCCGCGGTGTAGCCGAGGTGCGGGGCAAGATCCGTGCGCTGGGCAACGTCAATGTCGGCGCGATCGAGGAGTATCAGGAGGTCCGCGGCCGGTATGAGTTCATGCGCGGGCAGGTCGCCGACGTGGAGAAGAGCAAAGCGGAACTGACCGATCTGATCAACGGGCTGTCGGGCGAGATGCGGGAGATCTTCCAGAAAAGTTTTGAGCAGATCAACGCTCATTTTGGCAGGATCTTTGCCGAGCTGTTCGGCGGCGGCAGCGCCCGGCTCTCCCTCTCCGACCCGGAGAATGTGCTCGAGAGCGGCATTGATATCTCGGTCTCGCCGCCGGGTAAGATCATCCGCAATCTCGCCGCGCTTTCAGGCGGCGAACAGTCGCTGGTCGCGATCGCGATCTATTTCGCGATTCTGGCGGTCAACCCGGCGCCCTTCTGTATTCTGGACGAGATCGACGCCGCGCTCGACGATGTCAATGTCACCCGGTATGCCGGGTATCTGCGGCGAATCTGCGAACACACCCAGTTCATCGTCATCACCCACCGCCGCGGCACGATGGAGGAGGCGGACGTCCTGTATGGCGTCACGATGCAGGAGGACGGAGTTTCCCGTCTGCTCGAACTCGATGTCAACGAGGTCGACGTCAAGCTGATCTCCTGACGCGGCAACAATCAACGCAGCAAGAGAGGAAATGAGCTATGGGATTTTTTGAAAAATTGGGCCGGGGACTCGCCAAGACCCGGCAGGCGATCTTTGGCTCGATCGGCGAACTGGAAAATGCCGACCGGATCACCGAGGATACCTATGAGGAACTGCTTGAGCAGTTGATTCTCGCGGATGTGGGGCTTGAGGTCGCCGAACAGCTGGTGGACCAGCTGCGCGAGCGGGTAAAAAAGGAAAAACTGCACACCGGCGCCGAGGCGCTGGCCGCCCTCAAAGAACTGCTGGTTGCGATGCTCGAGGCCGACCACCCGTTCGACCCGCAGGGCAAACCGGCGGTGATTTTGGTCATCGGGGTCAACGGGGTGGGCAAGACCACCTCGATCGGCAAACTGGCGAGCCTTTATGCGGCGCAGGGCAAACGGGTGCTGCTCGCGGCGGGAGACACCTTCCGTGCGGCGGCGGCCGAGCAGCTGCAGATCTGGGCCGACCGGGCCGGGGTGCCGATGGTTCGCCATGACGAGGGATCCGATCCCGCGTCGGTGATCTACGATGCGGTCTCCTCGGCGATTGCGCGCGGGTATGATCTGGTCATCTGCGATACCGCCGGACGGCTGCACAACAAAAAGAGCCTGATGGCCGAGCTGTCCAAGATCTCCCGGGTTGCGCTCAAGGCGGGCGCTGCGGGGGACATTGAGACGCTGCTGGTGCTCGATGCGGTCACCGGGCAGAATGCAATCCAGCAGGCCGCCCAGTTCATCGACGCGGCTAGTGCGACCGGCATTATTCTGACCAAGCTCGACGGCACCGCAAAGGGCGGCTCGGTCATCTCGATCAAGTCGAAACTCGGCTTGCCGGTGCGGTTTGTCGGGGTCGGCGAGGGAGTCGACGACCTGATGCCCTTTGATCCCCGCGGCTTTGTCGACGCGCTCTTCCTCGGCGAGGGGGAGCAGACGGCGGAGGAAAAGGCGGACCAGTAACGGCCCCACAGGGCGGAAGGAGAGAAAGATATGGTCTTTGCGGTTGCCAGCAACAACCCCGGCAAGCTGCGGGAAATTCAGCGGATCCTCGACGCCAGCGGTCACGAGGCGAAGAGCCAGCGGGAACTGGGGTTCAATTTCGAGGTCGATGAGACCGGCGCCACCTTTGAGGAAAATGCCCGGCTCAAGGCCGCGGCTCTCTGCGAACGCAGCGGGCTGCCCACCATCGCCGATGATTCCGGCCTGTGCGTCGACGCGCTGGACGGCGCGCCGGGGGTTTACTCGGCGCGGTACTGCGGCCGGCACGGAGATGACGAGGCGAACAACGACAAGCTGCTCGCGGAGTTAGAGGGCTTGCCCCGGGAACAGCGGGGGGCAAAGTTTGTCAGCGCGGTCTGTCTCTGGCTGCCGGATGGGCGCAGCCTGACCGCAATGGGAGAGTGCCCGGGCTGGGTCGGTTTTGAGCGGCGGGGCACCAACGGCTTTGGCTACGACCCGATCTTCTACGTCGGGGAGAAGAGTTATGCTGAACTGACCGATGCGGAGAAGGACGGCCTGTCCCACCGGGGCAAGGCGCTGGCGCTGCTGGAGAAGGCGCTGGAGGAGTTCTTGCGGCCGGAAGGCGAGTTTTCCGCTGCGGGCATCCAGGTGACGCTGCGGGACAACGGTTGATTTTATCAGGAAAGTGAAGGAGAAGCTATGCTGACAAGCAGACAGCGCGCGGTACTGCGCGCACAGTCCAACAGTCTCGATGTTGTATTTCAGGTGGGCAAGGGCGAGATCGACGAGGCGCTGATCAAGAGCACCGCCGATTGCCTTGCCGCACGGGAGCTGATCAAGATGAAGGTGCTGGAGAACAGCGCCTACACTCCGCGTGAGGCGGCCGAGCTGCTGGCGCAGGCCACCGGCAGCGAGGTGGTGCAGGTGATTGGGTCGCGGTTTGTACTCTACCTGCAAAAGAAAAAGGATTCCCGCTATGCGCCGCTGCTCGACAGCCGGCGCTGAGCAAAGCCGATCGGCGCAAAGGAGGAGAGGGGAAGATGCGGATTCTGCTCTTTGGCGGCACCTTTGATCCACCGCATCTGGGTCATCTCTCGCTGCTGCAAAACGCATTGCGGCGGGTGGACCCGGATCTCGCGCTGGTGATGCCGGCGGGTACGCCGCCACACAAACAGGCTTATGGGACGCCGGGCGAGCTGCGCTATCAGATGTGCAGCGCCTTTTTGAAGATCGATCCGCGGGTACACCGCTCCCGATTTGAGCTGGACCAGCCGGGCAAGAGCTATACTGCTCACACCGTGGAATATCTGCGCCGCCGCTGGCCCGGCTGCGAGATTTTTCTTTTGGTGGGCGGGGATATGCTGCTCTCCTTTTTGTCCTGGTATCGCGGGGACTGGCTGGCGGAACAGGTCACGCTGGTGGCGCAGAGCCGGGATGAGGCGGAGACCGCGCGGCTGGAGCCGGCGGTTCGCGCGCTGAAGGAGCGGGGCGGACGGGTGCTGTTTCTCGACGAACCGGTTGTTGAACTCTCCTCGACCCGGGTACGGGAACTCTGCGCGACAGGCGGAGAGATCGAAGATCTGGTCCCTGCCGAGGCGCTGCGGGTGATCCGGCGGCACCGGCTCTATCTATCTGGTGAGGGGGAAGTCGAAACGAAAAAAGAGGTCAGCGCGGAGTATTGCAAAAAGCTGGCAAAGCGGAATCTGAGCGGCAAGCGGTATCGGCATACGGTCAATGTCGCCAAGCTCGCCCGAAAGCTGGCAAAGCGATACGGCGCGGATGAGGAAAAAGCGGAGGTCGCCGCTCTGCTGCACGACATCTGTAAAGAGCGGCCCAAAAGCGAATTGTTGCAGATGCTGCGGGATAATGCTATAATGACACAAAATGCGGCCGAAAAGCCGCAGGGGGTTTGGCATGCCGCGGCGGGAATGGTCTATGCGGCACAGGAACTTGGGGTTGAGGATCAGGAGATCCTCGATGCGATTCGGTTCCATACCTCCGGCCGGCCGGGGATGACCTTGCTGGACAAGATCATCTATATGGCCGACATGTGCAGTGAAGACCGCAGTTATTCCGAGGTGGAAGAACTGCGAAAGCTGCTCAAAAAGGATCTCGACAAGGCGTTGATCCGGGCGCTGCAATACAGCCTGAAATGGCTGCGGGAGGAACATAAGCCGATTGATGAGGACTCCCGCGAGGCTCTGCGTTCGCTCGAGGAGCAGTATTATCACCCGCAGAACGCCTAAAATCAGGAAAGGCATATAGACAAAATCATGGCACACAAACCGACAAATCCGTATTATCATCCTGAGGAGCGGCAGCACAGCTATTCTCCGCGACCGGCTTCTCCTTACAGCGAGAGAGGAAACACGAATGCCGCTGCCCGGCAGCGGGCGGCGCTTGCCCGGCGAAAGAAAGCGGCGCGGGCCAAACGGCGCCGCCGTTGGCTGACCGCCCTTGTGGCAGTCCTGCTTGGCTGCGGCGTGGTCTGTTTTGCAGTCTATAATCTGCTCAATAATCTGGTTACCGGCGGCGCGGCTGCGCTGCCCGACAATATCGGTACTGAGGACGCGCTCAAAGGCGATGTAGTCAATATTCTGTGCGCCGGCATCGACTTTGAAGAGGGTCGGGAGTATCCCAACGGAATGGGCTTTACCGATGTGATCCTCTATGTCACCTTTGATATGAAGGCAAACAAGATCTCGATGCTTCAGATCCCGCGGGATACCTATGCCGGGGACGCCGTCAATACCGGCGGGACTGGAAAGATCAATGCAGTGGCCCTGCGGGGCGAAACCGATCCGCCGATCGCCGCCCTTGCAACCCTGATCAACGAGCAGTTCAAACTGCCGGTCGATTACTATATGACCATTGATATGGATGCATTTAAGGCAGTAATCAACGCGATTGGCGGCATTGAGGTCACTATCCCTAAGGATATTGTAGATGATAGCGGTAATATACTGCCCGCTGGTACCCACAAGATTGACGGCGATACCGCCGAGTTTATGGTGCGTCAGCGGCACAACTATGGCAATGCTGATATCGGCCGGCTCGAGATGCAGCGGTATATGTATTCGGCGCTGCTCAAGACCTTCAAGAGTTTCCCGCTGTCCGACATCATCAAGGTAATGCCGGCCTATATCCAGTATGTCAAGACCGACATCAACCTGGCCAAGATGTGCTCGCTGGCAGGTAAGGTCCTCAAGGTCGAGAGTGAAGATATCCTGATGTTTACCATGCCGGGCGAGGCCTGCACCGTCAACGGACAGAGTGTGTATACCGCCCATCTCGAGGCGACGGCAGAGATCCTCAACGAGCACTTCAGACCCTACTCCGACCCGGTGAGCGCGAGTGAACTGGGGCTGATTGAGCTGCAGAATACCGTCTCGAGCGTCAACGACGGCACCGGACAGTCGATGGAAAGCATCGATAACGGTACCGCCCAATGGGGTCAGGGTAATATTCAGAGCGAACCGGCGCAGAGCAGTTCCTCTGCGCCCGCTGCATAACAAAATATAACAGAAAGGCAGGAATACAAGTGACATCCTTGGAACTGGCAACCGCCGTCGCAAAGGCGATGGACTCCAAAAAGGCAAATGACATCAAGGTGCTGAAGGTAGAGGATTTGACCGTTCTGACCGATTATTTTGTCATCGGCACCGGCCAGAGCGCCACCCAGGTCAAAGCGCTGGCTGACGAGGTGGAATACCAGCTCGAGCAGGCAGGCGTGCGCCCGCAGCATCGGGAGGGGATGGACGCGCGCAACTGGATCCTGCTGGATTACGGCACCGTTATCGTCCATGTCTTCTATCCGGAGACCCGGAATTTCTACGACCTCGAGCATCTGTGGGCCGACGCGACCCCGGTCGAGATCGAGCTGTAACCGACCTTCGCCCCGCAGGGGCTGTGAGAGAGGAAGGCCGTTTTTGCAAACGGCACAAGTGGGAGGAATGAGAAGTGAAGTACGATTTCAAAGCCATTGAGAAAAAATGGCAGCAGAAGTGGGAGGACGAGCACACCTTTTCAGCCAAGCAGGACTTCAGCCTGCCCAAGTTCTATGCGCTGGTCGAGTTCCCCTATCCCTCCGGCCAGGGACTGCATGTGGGCCATCCCCGCAGCTATACCGCGCTGGACATCGTTGCCCGCAAGAAGCGGCTGGACGGATATAATGTGCTCTATCCGATGGGCTGGGACGCCTTCGGCCTGCCCACCGAGAACTTCGCGATGAAGAACCACATTCATCCCGAAATTGTCACCAAGAACAATGTGGCCCGGTTCAAAAGCCAGCTCAAGAGTCTCGGCCTCTCCTTTGACTGGGATCGCGAGATCAACACCACCGATCCGTCTTATTATAAATGGACCCAGTGGATCTTCTTGCAGCTGTACAAAAAGGGCCTGGCCTACAAGAAAGAGATGAATGTCAACTGGTGCACCGGCTGCAAGGTCGTGCTGGCCAACGAAGAGGTCGTCAACGGCACCTGCGAGCGCTGCCACAGCCCGGTGGTGCACAAGGTCAAGAGCCAGTGGATGCTGCGGATTACCGCCTATGCCGACCGGCTGATTGACGATCTGGATACCGTTAACTTCATCGATCGGGTCACCACCCAGCAGAAGAACTGGATCGGCCGCAGCCACGGTGCAGAGGTCACCTTCGGCACCACCGAGGGCGATGAGATGATCGTCTACACCACCCGGCCGGATACCCTGTTTGGTGTGACCTATATGGTCATCGCACCCGAGCACAAATTTGTCGACAAGTGGGCCGACAAGATCTCCAATATTGATGAGGTGCGCGCCTACCGTGACGCTGCTGCCCACAAGAGCGATTTTGAGCGCACCGAGCTGGCCAAGGAGAAGACCGGCGTGCGGCTGGATGGAGTCATGGCGATCAACCCGGTCAACGGCAAGCAGATCCCCATCTTTGTCTCGGACTATGTTCTGGCCAGCTACGGCACCGGCGCGATCATGGCGGTGCCCGGGCACGACCAGCGCGACTATGATTTTGCCAAGGTGTTCGGCCTGCCGATCATCGAGGTGGTCGCCGGCGGCGATATCACCAAAGAGGCGTTTACCGACTGCGCTACCGGCGTGATGGTGAACAGCGGCTTTTTGACCGGTATGTCGGTCGACGACGCGAAGGTCGCGATCACCGAGTGGCTGGAGAAAGAGGGAAAGGGGGTCAAAAAGACCAACTTCAAGCTCCGTGACTGGGTGTTCAGCCGGCAGCGCTATTGGGGCGAGCCGATCCCGATGGTCTACTGCGAGAAGTGCGGCTGGCAGCCGATCCCCGAGAGCGAGCTGCCCCTCAAGCTGCCTGAGATCAGCGATTATGAGCCGGGTCCCGAGGGAGAGAGCCCGCTGGCCCGGCATACCGACTGGGTCAACACCACCTGTCCCTGCTGCGGCGGTCCTGCCAAGCGGGAGACGGACACCATGCCCCAGTGGGCGGGTTCGAGCTGGTATTTCCTGCGGTATTGCGATCCCCACAACGACGAGGCGCTGGCCAGCCCGGAGGCCCTCAAATACTGGATGCCGGTTGACTGGTATAACGGCGGCATGGAGCACACGACGCTGCATCTGCTGTATTCCCGCTTCTGGCACAAGTTCCTGTATGACATTGGGGTAGTGCCCACCGCCGAGCCGTATGCCAAGCGCACCAGCCACGGCATGATTCTGGGTGAGAACGGCGAGAAGATGTCCAAATCCCGTGGAAACGTGGTCAACCCGGACGACATCGTCGACCAGTACGGCGCGGACACGATGCGGCTGTATGAGATGTTCATCGGCGATTTTGAGAAAGCTGCACCCTGGTCCTCTTCCAGCATCAAGGGCTGCAAGCGGTTCCTCGAGCGGGTATTTGATCTGTCCGAAAAACTGATCGATGGCGACGGCTATCGTCCGCAGCTTGAGACCAGCTTCCACAAGGCGATCAAAAAGGTCAGCGAGGATATTCTCCAGCTGAAGATGAATACCGCCATCGCAACCTTGATGAGCCTGCTCAACGAGATTGACGACGCCAAGGGAATCACCCGCGGCGAGTACCGCACCTTCCTTGTACTGCTCAATCCGTTTGCTCCCCACATCACCGAGGAGCTGTGGGAGATGGCCGGCTTTGAGGGACAGATTGCCCAGACCAGCTGGCCGACCTACGATGAGAGCAAGTGCAAAGATGCTCAGATCGAGATGGTCGTTCAGATCAGCGGCAAGCTGCGCGGCCGGTTTGTGGCCGATGCCAACATCGACAAGGAAGCCGCCATCGCCGCCGCAAAGGCTGTCGAGGGGATTGCCGCCCAGATCGAGGGCAAGACGATTGTCAAGGAGATCTATGTCCCCGGCAAGCTGGTCAATCTGGTCGTCCGCTGAGAGACCCGGTGAAAAACTTTTGGTATTCTTTCGGCAGTTTGAGGTTGACAGGAAAGGGCAAAATAAGGTATAATTCTATATGTTGATTCTCTGGCGGGAGCGTCGGAACAGATTGCTCCGCTGCTTCCTCCCGGGCGTCATACGCCTACCTCAGTGTTAAGGGAGGGACAAAGATGTCGGAAATCCGTGTGAAG
>CALXBG010000052.1 GCA_944386485.1 uncultured Pygmaiobacter sp.
GCACCGACCCCAGCATGGAGCCCATGCCGCCCAGCACCACCATCACCAGGATCTCGATGGATTTCATAAAGCCGAAGGTGGAGGGCTGCAAAATGCCCACATAGGTGGCATACAGCGCCCCGGCCACACCGGCGAAGAAGGCGGAGAGGGTGAAGGCCATCACCTTGTAGTAGGTGGTGTTCACGCCGCAGCTCTCAGCGGCGATCTCGTTCTCCCGGATGGAGAGGACCGCCCGGCCGTGGCGGGATTTCAGCACCAGGTGGATCACCGCGCAGGTGACCACCACGCAGATGAACACGTTGGTGACGGTGGCCGCCTTGGGGATCCGCTTGAGGCCGGAGGCCCCGTAGGTGAACTCAAACCCCAGCAGGTCGTCGATATTCAACAGGATCACCCGGATGATCTCCCCGAAGCCCAGGGTGATGATCGCCAGGTAGTCCCCCTTCAGCCGCAGGGCGGGCACGCCGATGATGACGCCAAAGATGGCCGCCACCACCCCGGCCAGCACCAGGGCCACCGCCAGGTAGGCGTTGTATTGGATATGGGCGGCCAGCTCGCTGGTGCCCTCCGGCAGGCGGTTCAGGTTGGGCATGGGCATCGCCTTGAGGAAGATGCCCGCCGCATAGCCCCCCACCGCCATAAAGCCCGCGTGCCCCAGCGGCAGCTGGCCCAGATAGCCGGTGGCCACATTCAGGGAGACCGCCAGGATGATGTTGATCCCCACCAGCATGAAGATCTTGGAGTAGTAGCTGGAGATGATCCCCGCGGAGCTGATATAGTGGAGCACCACCAGCGCCGCCACCACCAGCACCAGGTTGATCAGGTACCGGGTGGGCATGGGGATGCGCCGCTGCTGTAGACTGCTGTTCATTGCGCTTCCCCCTTCCTTAAACCTTTTCGGTAGTGCTGCGGCCCAGCAGCCCGGAGGGCTTCACCAGCAGCACCACGATCAGAATGGCGAACACCACGCCGTCCTTCCAGACCGAGAGGCCCACCGCGGAGACCAGCGCCTCCGCCAGGCCGATGACAAAACCGCCCACCATGGCGCCGGGGATCGAGCCGATCCCACCCAGCACCGCGGCCACAAACGCCTTCAGCCCCAACATCGAGCCCATGGTGGGGCTCACCTGGGGATAGGCGCACAGGTAGAGGATGGCGCCGATGCCCGCCAGGGCGGAACCCAGCATAAAGGTGAAGGAGATGGTGGCGTTGAGGCTGATGCCCATCAGCTGGGCGGCGCCCATGTCCTCCGACACCGCCCGCATGGCCTTACCCAATTTGGTCTTCTGCACCAAAAAGGTCAGCGCCGCCATGGCGATCAGGGAGACCACAATGGTCAAAATGGCCGGGAAGCTCAGGGTGGAGGACCCCAGGGTGATGCTGGGGCCGGTGGTGAACAGGGCCATGGGTTCGGACATATCCTTGGCCCCGGCGCCGAAGATCAGCTGGGCCCCATTCTCCAGCAGGAAGGAGACGCCGATGGCGGTGATCAAAAGGCTCAGCCGGGGGGCGCTGCGCAGCGGGGTATAGGCCACCTTTTCGATGATGACACCCAGCAGGGTGCTGGCCAGAACCGCCACCAGGATGGAGGCCACCGGGTGCAGGTGGAAGTTCACCATACACATCCAGGCGGCATAGGCGCCCACCATGATGATATCGCCATGGGCAAAGTTCAGCAGCAGGATGATGCCATAGACCATGCTGTACCCCAGCGCCACCAACGCATAGATGGAGCCGGACTGCAGGCCGTTGATCACCTGGCTGACGATGGTCGAGAGCAGTGACATGGTTGCCACGTCCTTTCATTGGGAATGGGGTACCGGGGAACCGGACGGCTCATGGCCGCCTCCGCAGGCACGGCACCCCGGCGGGAGCGCCCATGGCCCGTCCATGGGAAAGCCGCCTTTGCGGCAAAAACAGAAGAAAACCATGCTGGGGGGAAGCCCGCGGCCTCCCCCCGGCATAGTTCCAGTACAGATGGGATGGGGATTAGAACAGCTCGGTGAAGACCTCGTCCCCGCCCTCCAGCTTCATGATCGCGGCGGACTTGATGGGGTTGTTCTGCTCATCAAACTGATAGGTGCCGGTGATGCCCTCCAGGCCCTCGGTGGCGGACATGGCGTCGATCACCGCCTGGTAGTACGCATCGGTGCAGGCCTCCAGCCCCTGCTCCTCGGCCGCCTGGATGGCGTTGAGCATCAGCATGGCCGCATCGTAGCCCAGAGGGGCAAACATGTTGGGGATATCCTCGCCATAGGCGGCCTGGTAGTCGGCCTCAAACTGCTTCACAGCGTCGCTGGAACCAGGGGCATAGCCGGAGCAGTAGACCGAGCCCTCCAGGTCCTCGGCGGAGGCGTAGTTCTTGACGCTGCCCCAGCCGTCGCCGCCCAGGAAGGTGCCGGTGACACCCACCTCGCGGGCCTGGGTGACGATCATGCCGTCATCCTCGTAGTAGTTGGGGGAGAAGACCACATCCGGGTTCTGGCCCGCAATGTTGGTCAGCTGGGCTTTGAAGTCCACGTCGCCGGTGCTGTAGGCCTCGGTGGCGACCACCTGGATGCCCAGCTCCTCGCACTTGGCCACGAAGGCGTCCTTCAGGCCCACCGAGTAGTCGTTGCCGTTCTCAAAGATCACGGCAGCGGTGGTGGCGCCCAGCCGCTCGGAGGCATACTCGGCCATCTTCTCGCCCTGGAACGGGTCGATGAAGCAGGCGCGGAAGACGTTCTCCCGGATGCCGGCGCTCTCGTCCTCGGGATCCAGCAGGGTGACGCCCGGCGCGGTGGCGCTGGCGGTGATCTGCGGCATGCCGATCTCATAGGTCTCATCCGCGACCGCGAGGGTGGTGCCGGTCAGCACGCCGCCGATGACTGCGGTGACCCCGTCGTCGACCAGACGGCTGAAGGCGGTGACCGCCTCGGTGGCGTCCCCCTTGTCATCATAGGCGATGACCTCGATCTGCTTGCCGTTCACGCCGCCCGCGGCATTGACCTCGTCAATGTAGAGCATGACGCCGTTCTTGACCGCATTGCCGTAATTCGCGTTCGCATCAGAGGTATTGGCCAGCAGGCCGATCTTAATGCTCCCGCCTTCCCCCGAAGCCGCACCCGACGCGGCCGAAGAGCCGCCGGCTGCGGAGCTGGAACCGCCGCCGCAGGCGACCAGCGACAGGGCCATCAAGACCGCCATTGTCATGCTGATAAACCGTTTCATACCCATTACCTCCTGTTTGATTTGTAAAAAGCTCTCCGGCGGTGGCTCCTCTCTCTCTTTTCCCCCTCCGCCGGGGAGGTTGGTGCCAATTATACGCTATCCCCCAAAACCGGCGCAATGGCCTAGTTTTACAACATTTTGCATAAAATCATCGTTAATTTTTGTGTGGTGTGTTCAAAAAGTTTGTGTTTTTTGAAAATCTTCGTTTGATTCTGAAACACTTTTGTAACAATTTCGGCTCAAAAAAAGAGGCGGAAGGAAAGTCCTTCCGCCCCGCACAGTCCGGTAGTTCAGCCAATCAGCCCCTGAAACAGGCTCCAGACCACCGGCACCAGCAGCGCCGGCAGCAGGTTGGCGGTCTTGATCTTGGCCTGTTTGCTGATGAAGTTGATTCCGATGCAGGCGACCATCGCATAGCCCACCATGCAGATCTCGTCGAGCAGCGCGCCCTGCAGATAGGGCTCGAGCGCACCGGCGAGCAGGGTGAGCCCGCCCTGGTAGATCAGGATCGGAATCGCGCAAAAGCAGACCCCGACGCCGAGCGACGCGCCGAAGACGATGGCGGCGATGCCGTCCAGCAGGCTCTTGGCATACAGGGTGCTGGGGTCGCCGTAGAGCCCGTCGCTGATCGCGCCGACAATCGTCATCGCCCCCACGCAGAACAGCAGCGTTCCGCTGACAAAGGAGGCGGCAAACCCCTCGCCCCCGACCCGCCGCTCGATCATGTTGCCCAGGCTGTTGAGCCGGTCGTCGATCCGCAGCAGCTCGCCGGCAAGCATCCCGACCACCAGGCTGATGATCAGCAGCAGCTCGCCGGAGGAGGAGAGCCCGCCGTCCTCCGCGACGGTAAACATCGCGCCGATAATGCCGTTGAGCCCCAGCACCAGCACCGCGATGCCCAGCGCCTTGTGGATCGACTCCTCCAGCGAGGGCTTCATCCCCCGCTTGAGCGCCACCCCGGCCAACCCGCCCGCGACCACCGCGGCGGCGTTGACGATCGTCCCCATCATAAACATCTTCCTCTCTCCTTCACCTTCCAAACTAATTGACCGCGGTGCCGCCCGCGGCGTCAAACAATCTTGCCAGCGCGTCGCGCAGCGGCGCGCGTTCCGGTGCGGCCAGCTCGGGGTCCTTTTCCAGCAGCGCGCCCGCCTCGGCGGCAGCGGTCTCGATCATCGCCGCGTCGGCCGCGGCGTCGGCGACCCGCAGCGTCGGCAGACCGTGCTGCCGCTTGCCGAAGAAATCGCCCGGACCCCGGTGCTCAAGATCGTACTGGGCGACGGCAAAGCCGTCGGCGGTATGGCACAAAAAGGCCAAGCGCTCGCGCACCGCCTCGTTGTCCTTGTCGCTGACCAGAATACAAAAGCTCTCGGCCGCGCCCCGGCCAACCCGGCCCCGCAGCTGGTGCAGCGCCGACAGGCCGTACCGCTCGGCGTTCTCGATCACCATCACGCTGGCGTTGGGAACATCCACCCCGACCTCGACCACCGTCGTTGAACAGAGCAGGTCGATCTCTCCGGCGGCAAACCGGCGCATGACCTCCTCCTTCTCGGCCGGTTTCATCCGGCCATGCAGCAGCCCGATCCGCCTGCCGGGCAGCAGCCGGGCGGCCACCGTCTCCTTGTAGGCGGTCACCGCCTGCAGCTCGCCGGCAGGGTCGGGCTCCTCCCCCTGCTCGATCAGCGGACAGACGACAAAGACCTGCCGCCCCGCGGCGATCTGTTTTTCGAGGAAGCCGTACATCCGCCCCCGCAGCGCGCTGCCCACCGCGATGGTCCGCACCGGGGTGCGCCCGGGGGGCAGCTCGTCCAGAATCGAGACATCCAGCTCGCCGAAGAGCAGCAGGCTGAGGGTGCGGGGAATCGGGGTCGCGCTCATCACCAGCAGATGGGGATTCTCCGCCTTGCCGGCCAGCAGCCCCCGCTGGCGCACCCCGAACCGGTGCTGCTCATCCACCACCGCAAAGCCGAGCCGGGCGAACTGCACCGCCTCGCCCAGCACCGCGTGGGTGCCTACCACCACCTGCGCCTCGCCCGCCGCGACGGCGGTGAGCAGGGTCTTGCGGGCCTTTCCCTTGACCGAACCGGTCAGCAGCGCCACCCGGATGCCCAGCGGCCCGAGCAGCTTGTCCAACGTCGCCGCGTGTTGGGCGGCGAGGATCTCGGTGGGGGCCATCAGCACGCTCTGGTAGCCGTTTTCCGCCGCCATCGCCATCCCGGCGGCGGCGACGAGGGTCTTGCCGCTGCCCACATCCCCCTGCAACAGCCGGTTCATCGGGGCCGTGCCGCAGAAATCCGCCGCCAGCTGCTCCACCGCCCGCCGCTGTGCGCCGGTAGGGGAGAAGGGGAGCGCGGCAAAAAACGGGGCCGCGTCGCACCGGGTCATCGGCGCGCCGGCGCTGCGCCGGCTGCGGCTGCGCAGCAGCTTCATGCCGACCTCAAGGCAGAACAGCTCTTCAAACGCGAACCGCCGCCGCGCCTGCTTCGCCTGCTGCCGGCTGGCCGGCTGGTGGATCATCCGCAGCGCCTGCGCGAGGCCGGGCAGCCGCCAGCGGGCCCGCAGCGGTTCGTCCAGCGGGTCGGCCAGCGCCTCCTCACCCAGCCCGTCGAGGGCGGCGGCGACCAGCTTTGCCAGATACCCCGAGTTGATGCCCTGGGTCTGGTGGTAGATCGCGGTCATCGGCCGGTCGCTGCCGGCCGCAATGAAGACCGGTGAGATCATCTCCCGGCGGCCAAAGCCGCCCCCGACCCTGCCGTAAAACAGATAATCCCGCCCCTCCTCCAGCCTGTCCGCCGCCCAGGGGCTGTTGAAGAAGGTGATGATCAGCGAGCCGCCGTCATCCCCGGCGTTGACCCGATAGATCGTCCGGCCGCCCGACACCCGCACCCCCGGCTGTTTGCCGAAGACAGTCGCCCGCACGACGCAGGGGGTCTCGTAAGGCGCCTCGAGCACCCCGCAGGGGTCCGAGTAGTCGATGTAATCCCGGGGATAGAACCGCACCAGGTCCCCGACGGTGACGATGCCCAGCTTTGCCAGCTGGGCCGCCCGTTTCTCGCCGACCCCTTTGAGATACTGCACCCTGTCGCCCAGCCCCAGCATCCGGTTCACCCCCCGCGTATGTTGTAATGTTGTAATGTTATTATACCATAAGGCGCAGCCTTATGGTATTCGCCATCTTTTTCGGTTGCCCCGCAAGGGGCGAGAAAAAGGGCGCTCGAGATAAAGGGTATCACCGCCGCTTTGCGGTTTATGCTCTGTCAGCTGCAAAAGGGAAGGCCGCCAGGGCGCAAAAAAGCAGCCGGGACCACAGGTCCCGGCTGCCGAATCTCTTTTTCCCGGCTTACTCGACGCTGATGATATAGTAGTAGACCGGCTGCCCGCCGACGAGGTGGGTGACCTCGATGTTCGGGCCCAGCTTCTCGGACAGCTGGGCGGCCAGCTTGTCGGCGTCCTCGGCGGCAACGTCGCAGCCCGAGATCAGGGTGACAAAGCTGGAATCCTTCTTGACCAGCGCGCGGGTCAGCTTGCTGGCGGCGTGGGCGATCTCCTTGTCGGTGAAGGAGAGCTTGCCGTTCTCGAGCGCCAGGATCTCGCCCTGCTTGATCTTGTGGCCCTCATAGTCGCTGTTGCGGGCGGCAAAGGTGACCAGACCGGTCGCGACCCGGTCGGCAGCCTGCATCATCGCGATGGTATTCTCCTCGGCCGAGCGGCTCTCGTCGAAGTTGAGCATCGCGGTGATTCCCTGCGGGATGGTGCGGGTGGGCAGCACCACCACCTTGCGGTCGGCCAGCTTGACCGACTGCTCGGCAGCCATGATGATGTTCTTGTTGTTGGGCAGCACGAAGACGGTCGCGGCCGGCACGCTCTGCACCGCCTCGAGGATGTCCTCGGTGCTGGGGTTCATCGTCTGTCCGCCCGAGACGACGGCATTCACCCCGATGTCGGTGAAGACGTCCCGCAGCCCGTCGCCGGCAGCGACCGCGACAAAGCCGAAGGCCATATCGGGATCGACGGCGGAGTACTGGAACTTCTGCTTGCCGGGATTGCGCTCGGCCTCAGCCTGCTTTTCCAGGCCCTTGCCCTGCGCCTGCCGGGCGAGGAACTGCTCGTGCATGTTCTCGATCTTGAAGCTGGTCAGGTAACCGAACCGCAGCGCATAGCTGATGACCTTGCCCGGGTCGGTGGTGTGGACGTGGCAGTTGATGACCTCGTCATCCTCGATGACCACCACGCTGTCCCCGTTGCTCTCGAGGAAGGCGCGCAGCTTATCACAGCTGGCCCCCTCGTTCTTGTTGACGAGGAACTGGGTGCAGTAGCCGTTCTTGATGTCCTCGACCCGCATCAGGTCGTCGGTGAAGACCCCGCGGCCGGCCGCGCTGGTCGAGGGCTTCTTGCTCTGGCCGGCGTCCTCGGCCTCGACGATGATGCCGTCCTTGAGCACGCTGAGCATACCCTCGAGGATGGTGACAAAGCCGGCGCCGCCCGCGTCGACCACCCCGGCCTTTTTGAGCACCGGCAGCTGTTCGGGGGTGCGCGCGAGGGCCTCCTTGGCCGCGGCGAGGATGATCTCGAACATCTCGACCGGATCCTCGGTGGTGGCGGCGGCAGCAGCCTCGGCGCCCATGCGGGCGACGGTCAGCATGGTGCCCTCAGTGGGCTTCATCACCGCTTTGTACGCGGCGGCGACCCCCATCTCAAACGCCTTGGCGATGTCGGCGGCCGAGGCCTCCTTCTTGCCGGCAAGGGCCTTCGAGAAGCCGCGGAAGAGCAGCGAGGAGATGACCCCGCTGTTGCCCCGCGCGCCCCGCAGCATGCAGGAGGCGGCGGTCTTGCTGGCGGTCTCGACGGTGCAGTCGTCGGGCAGCGCCGCGAGATCCCGCTTCGCCGCGCCGACGGTCATGCTCATGTTGGTGCCGGTGTCCCCGTCGGGCACCGGGAAGACGTTCAGCTCATCCACCTGACTGCGCTGGTTGGCGATGCTGTTCGCGCCGCTGATCATGCTGTCTCTCAAAACCGAACCTTTTATCATCTTGTGT
>CALXBG010000053.1 GCA_944386485.1 uncultured Pygmaiobacter sp.
CCAGATCCACAATCTGGTGCTCTAACCAACTGAACTACACCCACCATATATGGTGCGCCCGAAGGGACTCGAACCCCTGGCCCACTGCTTAGAAGGCAGTTGCTCTATCCACCTGAGCTACGGGCGCATTTTTGATAACCCTTCCGAGCTGCGTATTCTATATTACTATATCGTGGGAGTAAAAGTCAAGGGCTTTATCAATTTTTTAGAAAGATTTGCCGCGGGGGCGGTTTTGGCCGATTGACGGTCGTTTTTGCCAGACCTATAATAAAGAAGAAAATCCAATAGAAAACCGGGAGGGCAACCAATGAGGGAGAAGACGAAGATCATTCTGGATGTGGATACCGGATCGGACGATGCGATCGCGATCTGCGCGGCGCTGCTGTGCGAGAAACTGGATGTTCTGGGTATCTGTACCGTGGGCGGCAACGTCGAGGTCAAGAACACCACCGACAATACCCTGCGGGTGGTTGACTGCTGCGGCAAGCCCGATACCAAGGTTTACCGCGGTGCGGCGCTGCCGCTTGCCTCGACCCTCGAGCCCTGGAGCCTGCAGGCGCAGGAACTGCCCCGCAAGGAGGGGGTAAAGGACCAGGAGATTGCCGTGCACACCGACCATCTGCCGCTGCCGCCGACCGCGCTGCGCGCGCAGGAGAAGAGCGCCGTCGTCTTTCTGATTGAGACGCTACTCGCCGCAGAGGACGGGGAAATCACCCTCGTGCCGGTTGGGCCGATGACCAACCTCGCGCTGGCCATCCGCGCGGACGAGCGGATTCTGCCCAAGATCCGCAGGGTCGTGATGATGGGCGGCTCGCACGACGTCTATCCCCGCACCCAGGCGTCTGAGTTCAATGTCTGGGCCGACCCGGAGGCGGTGGAGATTGTCCTCCAGAGCGGGGTGCCGGTGACAATGGTCTCGCTCGACGCGACCTCCCACGCCTGTCTCGATCGGGCGCAGGCAGAACAGCTGCGGCAGATCGACAGCCCGCCGGCGCGCCTTTGCGCCGAACTGGTCGAGCACCGGCTCAAGGCCTCGGCCGCCGAGGGGGATGCCGACGGCAAGGGGGTCGGCGCGGCGATCCATGACGCGCTGACGGTCTGCGCGGTACTTCATCCCGAAGTGCTGACCGAGACCGTTTTGACCAGCTGCCATGTCGATCTCGGACACGGATATGCCTATGGTGAGACGGTGCTCGGACGCAATTACAAGTTTAGCGAGATGCCCAAAAACTGTCTGTATGCGAAGAGTGCTGATTCGGAGCTTTTCTTCGATTGGCTCTATGGCGTATTGAAAAAGGCCGCATCAAGGTAAATTGATTTTGCTTGAAAGGAGCGGTAAAATGAACGCGCCAAGGTGTCCGGCGAGGGAACCTTGGCCGTTTTTATGTGTGTTGGAATTTCGCCTTTATGAAAGGCAGAGGAATTTGGGAGGTTTTTAAGGATGAAAAGAATCCGGCCCCTTTTGCTCACAGCGGCGCTGATTCTTTCGCTGGCCGGTTGCGGCGGTGATTCTTCCAGCGTGCCACCGGCGAACAGCCAGCCCGAATCGGCTTTTGCCGGCAGCAGCGCACAGCCGTCGGCATCGGTTTTGACCGGAGAGATCAGTCATGATTATTTCACAGCCAATGGGCTGACCGTATTGGAGAAGATACCGGAGGAATTTACCTTCAATGCGCTGGTTTTTAACATGGTAGACCCACAAAATCAGCATCCACAGCCTGCAACCGGTGTTCCTGCCTGCAATGTAACGCCGGACGAGGAAGAAGGGTATAAAAAGGTGAGCCTGAAGCTGATGATAACCATTCCGGGTAACAGCGCAACAGAGAATATGATGATCTCCAATGCGGTTTATGATCTTTACACCGGCAGAAAGCTGCCTTCCCAATCCTTGAATGGAACTGACGGGTATGATTACAGCGCCGCGATACAGGTCAATGGTGTCTCCTATGATCTGCATTACAGCAAGGAAAATGATTGGGAGTGGACAACTACCGAGGAGGGAGAGGAAGCGCAGGTCTGTTATCAGACCTGGACGATGAAGGTCCCGGAGGATTACGACGGACTGGTTTATGCGGCGGTTGATGTGGTGAGTGATCCGCTGGAGTCCCTGTACGAGACGGAGGGAGAGAAGACCGAAGAGATCGACGAATCCGAATACTATGCAATGGATATTGCCGAGGATGCGACCCGCAACCTCGACAATACTGTCTTTTTTCGGTTTGGCAATGCGGAAGAAAACTGAACTCAGTAGTGATAAAAGTGCACTCTGCGGCGTCCTGTCTTGCGGCAGGGCGCCGTTTATGACTCTGCTGCCGGAGCAAAGAGAACAAAATCTTTAGAATTTTTTAGGTTTTTTACCCCTTGCCCTTTAGAAACGTCCTGTAAAATAGTCCCTGCAACAACAGGAAAGCGGAGGGGTCGGGTGTGGAACAGGAACGATTTGAACAGAGCTTTTTGCAGTATGAGCGGCTGATTTACACCATTTGTCTGCAAATGGTGCACAGCAGCGCGCAGGCAGAAGATCTGGTGCAGGAGACCTTCCTCGCCGCCTGGCTCCATCGGGACCGCTGCACGCCGGGGACGGAAAAAACATGGCTGTGCCGCATTGCCGTCAACCGGGCAAAGGATTATCTCAAAAGTGCCTACTGCCGCAGGGTCAACCCGGATGAGACATTACAGGAGCAGCCGGTGCACAGCTGCACGCTGGCAGAGATTTCCGAGAGCAGGGAAACGGTGCGGGAGATCGAGGGGCAGATCGATGCGCTCCGCTCTCCCTATCGCGAGGTCAGCGCGCTCTATTTTCTCCACAGCTATACGGTGCCGGAGATTGCCCGGATGCTGCACCGTCCGGATAAAACGGTGCACACGCAGCTGTATCGGGCGCGGGCGCTGCTGCGCCAGGGATTGTGCGGCGCGGCGTGATGTGTGCATTTTGGGGAAGAATGGAGTAGAATAGGGCTGCGGCCTGCGGATCATGCGGCCCAAAAGGGGGAGAGCGGAGGAATGGAGTATCGGATTTTGGTGGTGGAGGACGATCCTGAGATCCGGGACGGTATCGGCATCTACCTGAAAAATCAGGGATATGCGGTGATCAAGGCGGAGAACGGAAAAGAGGGGCTGGAGCTGCTTGAGCGGGAAGCGCCGATCCACCTGGTGATTGCCGACGTGATGATGCCGGTTATGGATGGGGTCACGATGGTGATGAAGCTGCGGGAGCGGTACGATCTGCCGGTTATCATCCTCTCGGCAAAGTCGGAGGATATCGACAAGATCACCGGGCTCAACATCGGGGCGGACGATTATGTGACAAAACCCTTTGTGCCGATGGAACTGGTCGCGCGGGTCAACGCGCAGCTGCGGCGGTATGCGCGGTACCTCGAGCGGTCGGGCGGAAAAGAGGGCGAGCGGCTGTATACCGTCGGTGGGCTGGAACTGAACGAGGAGACCGCCTCGCTGACGGTAGACGGCCGGCCGGTGCGGCTGACCCCGCTTGAACTGGGGATTCTCAGCCTGCTCATGAAGAATCCGGGCCGGGTCTTCTCCGCCTCCGAGATCTATGAGCGGGTTTGGAACGAAAAGGCGGTCACGACCGACACCATCATGGTACACGTTCGCAACATCCGGGAAAAGATCGAGATCGACCCGAAAAATCCGAAATATCTGAAGGTGGTGTGGGGGATTGGCTACAAGATCGAAGGGGCGTAATCTGCTGCGGCGGGCGCTCTGCTTTTTGGTCGCCGCGCTGGGCGCGCTTCTATTGACCCTGTCGGCCTTTACCCAGTACCGGCAGGGCATGGCCAATTCCGCGCGGGCCTTTTATAATCAGGAATGGTTCCTGCCGCAGCTTGCACTCGATACCTACGCGCTCAACTGGCGGGCTCAGCAGCAATGGCAGGGAAAAAATATGCAGCCGAGCGCACTCTACTGCCCCGACGAAGAGAAGGACACCGTTGATCAGCGCAACGCGGTCGACCAGACGATCTGGGGGGCGGAGACCTTTTTTGAAAGCGAGATGGACGGGATGGACTGGGAGCTCGTCGGCCCGAACGGCGAGCGGTATTCCAACCTGAAAATCGAGCTGTCCGGTTACTGGCAGGATGGTGCGATCACCAGCGCGGGCGCGCAGAAATACCAGTATTTCCTGGTGCTGCAATTTGATGAAAACGGTTCGCTGCGGCCGCAGGGATTTTACGGCGGTGATCGGACCTATGCCGAGAATGAGCACCAGAATCGTCTGTGGCAGTTCGAGATGGAGGAGTACGATTTTGACCGTCTGGTCGCGCAGGACACCGATTTTGAGGCCGGCTACGACGAACAGGGGCCAACCGTCCAGCTTGAGACCCGGCCGCCGACCGGGATCACGATCTATTATGCGGTACCCCGTGTGGTAGATGTTGACAGCGGTATCTATTACAGTATTTATTATGCCGAGGGAGACGTGCTCGTGGACGCCGGCTTTGGCAACATCCTCGCGCTGATTCTGGGCGGGGTGGGAATCATCGCGCTGCTGCTCTGCGCCAGCCCCTGGCTGCGGGCTGTGGACAGCGGGCACAGGACCAGCTTTGAGCGTTCAGTTGCAGGACTGATTCTGATGCTCTTTGCTACAAGCGGATGCATTGAGCTGGCCCTTTTCACCGCGCGCGGGGATCTTGCCCGCTGGCTCAGCTTCTTCTTTACGGAGGAGGAAATGATCACCTGGATCAGCAGATCGATCCTTTTCGGCGCCAATCTGTTGCTGCTCGGTGGTATGGCGGCCTGTGCGGCCGGACTGTCCGGTATCTTTGTAATGGGGCCGCGGCGGTATTTTGCGACCCGCAGCTGGATCGTCGGAAAATTCATCACTCTGTGGCGCTGGGCCACCCGGGTGGATCTAACTGAACCGGGAACGAAGACGCTGCTGCGGCTGCTGGCAGTCAACTTTGTCATCCTGTCGGTCTGCTGCACCATCTGGGTCTTCGGTATCTTTGCGCTGCTCGTTTACAGCGTGATCCTTTTCTTCCTGCTTTACAGGCGGTACCAGAAAATCCGGCATGATTACAGCCGGTTGACCGAGACGGTCGGCCGGATGGCAGAGGGAGAACTTGAGTTCCGGGTTGAGGAGGATTTGGGAATCTTCAACCCGCTCAAGGAAAAGCTGGGACAGGTGCAAAGCGGATTTAAGGCGGCGGTTGAGACCGAGCTCAAGAGCCGAAGCCTGAAAACCGAGCTGATTACCAATGTCTCCCATGACCTCAAGACGCCGCTCACCGCCATCGTCACCTATGTCGATCTGCTCAAGGATGAGAACCTCTCGCCACAGACGCGCGCAGAGTATGTCGAGACCCTCGAGCGCAAGGCGCAGCGGCTCAAACAGCTGATCGAGGATCTGTTTGAGATCAGCAAGGCCGCCAGCGGCAACGTGACCTTTGCCCATGACCGGGTGGATCTGGTGCAGCTGCTCCAGCAGGTACACTATGAACTGGAGGACAAGATCGCGGCCAGCGGCATTGATTTCCGCTGGGATCTGCCGGCCCAGCCGGTCATCCTCGAACTGGACGGACAGCGCAGCTGCCGCATCTTCGAGAATCTGATTGTGAATATCACAAAGTACGGCCTCGCAGGTACCCGGGCTTATATCCGGTTGACCGCGCAGCCGGATCAGGTTGTGGTGACCTTGAAAAACGTCTCGGCGCAGGAGCTGGACTTCGACCCCGAGCGGATTACCGACCGGTTTGTGCGGGGAGATCGCGCCCGGACCGGCGAGGGTTCGGGATTGGGCCTTGCGATCGCAAAGAGCTTTACCGAGCTGCAGGGCGGACGGTTTGAGATTCTGATCGACGGGGATCTCTTCACCGCGCGGCTCAGCTGGCCTAGGGCGGGGCTGGAAAACGAATAAAAAAAGGGGCGGCAACGGGTCATCCACCGTTGCCGTCCTCTTTTCAGTTAATAGGTGTGGGTACAGATCTCGCGGATCTTCTCCCGCAGCGCGACAAAGTCCTCGAACGCAACCGGTTTGTTGTTCGGGTTACGCAGCAGCGCGGCGGGGTGGAAGGTTCCCATGAAGAGCACACCGTCCTTATCAAAGAACTGGCCGTGCTCCCGGGTGACCGAAAAGTCCGGGCGGATCATCTGCTGTGCCGCGATCCGGCCAAGGCAGACCACGATCTTGGGCCGCAGCAGCCGGAATTGCTCCCGAAGCCAGGGCAGGCAGGCTGCGCGTTCCTCGGGCAGCGGGTCACGGTTCTTGGGCGGGCGGCATTTGACGATGTTCGCGATAAAGACATTCTCCTTGCGGTCAAGGTCCACCGCGTGCAGGTAGCTGTCCAGCAGCGCGCCGCTGCGCCCGACAAAGGGCAGTCCCTGTTCATCCTCGTTCTGGCCGGGGCCCTCTCCAACAAAGAGAACCTCTGCATCGCTCACGCCGTCTCCAAAGACAACGTTGGTTCTGGTCTCACACAGTCCGCAGCCGGTGCAGGTAAGACATTGCCCCTTCAGCTCTTCCCAGGTCATTCTCTCACCCTTTCTGATGGTATCAGGGGTATTGTAGCACATTTGGGCGCAAAATAAAAACAAAACGATCAAAATGATTTCCCCCTTGCGCTCGGGGGCTAATTTCGGTATAATAAATCTGTTATTGGACACGGGACGCCCACCGCGTGTCCCGGATACGAAGCGTTGGCCCTGTGCGACGAAGTGCCATGAACCATGTCAGGCGGGGAACCGAGCAGCATTAAGTGGTTTTCTTTGTGCGCCGCAGCAAGCCTGCGCTTCGTATCGGGGACACGGGGATCTGTTTCGGGTCCTGTTTTTTATCCTCTTGCGGAAAGGGGGTGCGCGGGTGTACCACGCATTATATCGCAAATACCGGCCCAAAACCTTTGGGGATGTCTTCGGACAGGACGCGATTACTGCGGCCCTCAAAAATCAGGTCGAGCGGGGCCATATCGGGCATGCCTACATCTTTACCGGCACCCGCGGCACCGGTAAGACTACCTGCGCCAAGATCTTTGCTCGGGCGGTCAACTGTCTCAACCCGCAAGGCGGCGAGCCCTGCGGCGAATGTGAGATCTGCCGCGGGTTGGAGGAGGGCGGCATTCTCGACGTGGTCGAGATCGACGCGGCCTCCAATACCGGTATCGACGACATCCGCGCGCTGCGGGAGGAGGCGGTCTACACCCCCGCCAGCTGCCGCTACAAGGTTTATATCATCGACGAGGTGCACATGCTCTCGAACAGCGCCTTCAACGCGCTGCTCAAGATCATGGAGGAGCCGCCCGCCCATGTGATCTTCATTCTCGCGACGACTGAGATTCAAAAGGTGCCCGCAACGATCCTCTCCCGCTGCCAGCGGTACGACTTTGGCCGTATCCCGCAGCAGACGATTCAGAAACGGCTGGAGATGGTCGCGGAAAAGGAGGGTATCGAGCTGTCGCCTGCGGCGGCCCAGCTGATCGCCCAACTGGCGGACGGCGCGCTGCGGGACGGCCTCTCGATTCTCGATACCTGCGCTTCGGCCCAGCAGACGGTCGATGAACCGCTGGTCCGCCGGATGGCAGGGGTCACCGACCGCAGCTATCTGTTCGAACTCTCCCGAGCGCTTTCATCCGGCGATGCGGCCGGTGCGATTCAGCGGGTTGCCGCGCTGCGGGAACAGTCGATTGACATGAAACGGCTCTGCGAGGAGATGATCGCTCATTACCGCACCGTCATGCTGGTCGGCATCGGCGCGGACGAGCTGGGGGCCAGCCTCTCGGCGGAAGAGCGGCAGCGGTATCAGGAACTGGCAAGGGAGATCCCGCTGACGGCGGCGGTCGGCGCGATGCGGGCGCTGGGCGACTGCCTGGACCGGATGGGACGGGGTACCGACCCGCGCATCGAGCTGGAGCTGACCCTGTTTGCGCTGTGCGGCGCAGAGCAGACCGAAGCACCGACAGTCAGGGTGGCGCAGCCGAGACCGGCACAGGTGAAGGTTGCAGCTCCGCAGCCGGAACCCGAGCGGCCCGCAGAGGAACCGCACAGTACACCGCCTGCCGCACCGGCGTCGGATGTGCAGCCCTGCGGCTTCTGGCAGCAGGTCATCGCCCTCGCGCAGGAAAAGGATCCGATGGTGCACGGCTTTCTTGTCGGCAGCAGCGCCTATTTGCAGGGCAACCGGGTGCTGATCGACGGCAGCGAGCTGTTTTTGAACTTCATGAAGACCAACAAGGATTCCGCCGGGCGGCTCAAGGATCTGATCGAGCAGGCCGGCGGCCGCCGGTACGCGATCGGCCCCTATCGCCGGCCGCAGCAGGCGGAACAACGACCTTCAAGAGCGGAGGAGACTCTCCGGCAGCTGGAAGAAGCCGGCGTGCCGGTTGAGTATCGCTGATAAAAGACAACAAAGAGTTGGAGGAATACAAAACATGAAAGCAAGATTGCCCCAGGGCTATGGCAAGGTTGACCGCAACGCGCTGATGCAGCAGTATCAGAAGATGCAGCAGGATATGGAGGATCTCACCGCCGATCTCGAGGCGCGGGAGCACACCGTCACCGCCGGCGGCGGCCAGATCAGCCTGACGATGAACGGCAAGTATGAGGTACAGAAGGTCGAGATCAAGCCGGAAGCGGTCGATCCTGAGGACGTCGAGCTGCTCGAGGATCTGCTCGCCGCCGCCGTCAACGAGGCGGTGCGGGTGGTCAAGGAGACCCAGGAGAAGGAGATGGGAGCCCTCACCAGCGGCTTCAATCTGCCCGGCGGGTTCAGTCTGTAAGGAGCGCGGCCGATGGGAACAAATGCCGCCCCGCTGGAAAAGCTGATCGAGCAGTTCTCGAAACTGCCGGGCATCGGGCGCAAGGGGGCCACCCGGCTGGCATATCAGGTGCTGGCGATGGATAAGTCCGAGGCGCTGGCCTTCGCGCAGGCGATCACCGACGCGCACACCAAGATCCATCGCTGTAAGGTCTGCCAGAACTTTACCGATAAAGAGCTCTGCCCCATCTGTGAGGGAACCGGCAGGGACCGCAGCACCATCTGCGTGGTCGAGAGCCCGCGGGACGTCTCGGCATTTGAGCGCACCCGGGAATACAAGGGCCTGTATCATGTGCTGCACGGGTTGATCTCTCCGATGGACGGCATCGGCGCCGACCAGCTCACCATCAAGGAGCTGCTGGGGCGCCTTGCCGGCGACGAGGTCAAGGAGGTCATCATGGCGACCAACCCCACCGTTGAGGGTGAGGCGACCGCCATGTACCTGGCAAAGCTGATCAAGCCGTTTGGCATACGGGTCAGCCGTCTGGCCTATGGGCTGCCGGTCGGCGGCAGCCTGGAGTATGCTGACCCGACCACGCTGGGCCGCAGTCTGCTTTCCCGCGGCGAATTGTGACCTGTTTTTCTTGACAGCAATGGACAAACGCGGTATAGTATTAGTCCAGTACCGGCAGGGGAGGTGTGCGGATGGCGGAAAATTTTAAGACGATCGCGGAGAATCGCAAGGCGCGGCACGATTATTTCGTGCTCGAGGCGATGGAGACCGGCATTGAGCTGGTCGGTACCGAGGTCAAGAGCATCCGCACCGGTTCGGTCAACCTCAAGGACGCCTGGGTGGATATTGTCAACGGGGAGCTGATGGTGCTCGGTATGCACATCAGCCCCTATGAAAAGGGAAATATTTTCAACCGGGATCCGGTTCGGCCCCGCCGTCTGCTGGCCCACAAAAAGGAGATCCGCCGCCTTGCGGCTGAGATCAAGCAGAACGGATTGACCCTGATTCCGCTCAAACTCTATTTCAAGGGGTCCCGCGTCAAGGTCGAGGTCGGGCTGTGCCGCGGCAAAAAGCTCTATGACAAGAGAGAATCCGCCGCCCGCAGAGACGCAAAGCGGGAGATCGACCGCGCGATGAAGACCCAGAGCCGCGCAGGTCGTTAACAATGCAAAACGCCCGGGTAACCGGGCAGAATATGGGGATGTAAAGGTTTCGACAGGGAGAGCGAAGCCGGAGCAGCGGGTAGTGGTGCGGACCCACTTAAAAAGCCGCAAAAAAATAGCTAACAACAACAAATTAGCAGTCGCGGCCTAATTTAGGCCGCTGTCCTTCCCACCTTACCGCGGGGTGGTGTTTGGGCATCAAATTAGCGGTGCACGTGAACGGACCTAAGCTTTGCGGACCGTCATGAACTCATGAAGCTACCGACCCTGACAGCCTGCTTACCGGCGGTCAGGCGGGGGAATCCCAAAGATAAGCTGCACCCGGAGATACTCTTGCAGAACTCTTTTTGGACACGGGTTCGACTCCCGTCATCTCCACCACGTCGGAGCAAGCGTCATATCGCTTGCTCCGACTTATTTTATAAGTCAGAGCGCGCTCATTCTGCTGCTCCTCCTTTCCAAATCGAACCCGCTGACGCTGGGCTTCGATTTGGTCTTGGGTACAGATCTGAACGTTGTGGCATCTATACTGTTTCGATTACCCAATGTAAACAAGACCTGCGTATAACTACTGTTATACGCAGGTCTTGCTCTTTACCCTTGGTTTGTGCCATAAATAGGATTGTTGATTGGTGGTCAGCCTATAAACATTATCTTTAGTTCTCAGGGGTGGCGGTTTTATATCAGATACGTGTGGTTTAGTCCGGCAGATCCTCAACGGTACAGAACTGATAGCCGTTCTCCGAAAACCAGCTGATGATCTCGGGCAGCGCTTCCACCGTGGTTCCGGTCGCTTTGGTGTCGTGCATCAGGACGACGCAGATGTTGTGCTCTTTGGCATCCTTGATGATGTTTTTTACAATCGTCTCGGCGCTGGGATGACCGCCGGCAGCGTCCTCGGCGCTGACATTCCAGTCGATCGTGCGGTACCCCATCTCCTCGGCCTGTGCTTTGAGCTGCTTCATAATGCCGCTGCCGCCATACCTGTGGCTGACCGTGTTGGTGCTGCCGCCGATAAAACGCAGCCATGTGAGGGCGGCAGGGTCCGCAACATAGGGCTCGAGCTTTTTCTTCAGCTCCTTGATATCGGCCCAGAAATCGGTGGTGCTGGAATAGACCTTGCTGTATTCGTGGGTGCAGCTGTGCAACCCGATCTGATGACCTTCTGCCTCAATTCGGGTGAGCAGCGGCAGATATTTTTCATTGTTCTCAGCGGCGACAACAAAAAAGGTAGCGGGCACCTGCGCCTGTTTGAGAATGTCGAGAATCGGCTCGGTGTTTTTGCTGGGACCATCGTCAAAGGTCAGCGCGACCCATTTTTCGTCTGTGGTATCTGCCGGCTGTGCGGGCGGAAGAAATGCGGCGTCGTCCGGAATCCGGGTAATATCTTCCTGCCGGCAGACAGTACGGTCTGAAAGATGCGCTGTGAGCGTGCAGCCAAAGACCAAGGCGAGGATGCAGCCCACAGCGGCCCAGCGCAGACGGGTGGGAAATTTCATAGCGGTCACCTTCCTATGATTTAATCATTCTGTCTAAATGTTATGAAGCCGGGCGGATGGTTAGAAGAATGATGCAAATCTACGAATAAGATGCAAAATATGAAAAGAGGGGCTTGACGCAGCGAAATAGATTGTGATATAATCTCTGTTGCAGCGGTAAAAGGCTGTGCTTTTGCGGAAGTGCTGGAACTGGCAGACAGGCACGTTTGAGGTGCGTGTGTCTATGACGTGTGGGTTCAAGTCCCATCTTCCGCACCAAAAATCCGGATGCTCAGGCATCCGGATTTTTTTGTCTGAGGAAAGCAGGAGGACAAAAGCTTTGGTGGCCAAACCAATTTACACCGCGGACAAAAAGCCTTATAATATAAAAATATATCTGTAAGCAAGGGGAGAACAGGGTGAGAATTTATAGTTTATTTGAGCAAAAGCGACCGGTATTTTCGCTGGAGGTATTTCCACCCAAGCAGACGGTAAATTTTGAACGGGTCAAGCAGACGCTGCGGGAACTTGCGGCGCTGCGGCCGGACTATGTCAGCGTGACCTACGGCGCAGCAGGTACGGCGGCGGGGCTGACCTGCGAGCTCGCCGCCTTTCTCAAACAGGAACTGCAGGTTGAGCCGCTGGCGCATTTGACCTGCATCAACTCCAGCCGCCGGCAGCTGGACGGGGTGCTCGGCCGGATGCAGGAGGCGGGGGTGGAGAATATCCTCGCGCTGCGGGGCGACCGCTCGCCGGAGGTGGAGCCGCAGAAGGATTTCCACCATGCAAACGAGCTGATGCAGTACATCGGCGAACGGTATGACTTTTCACTCGCCGGGGCCTGCTATCCGGAGGGGCATCCGGACAGCCCCAGCGCCGAAGAGGACGTCAAGACCCTGCTCTACAAGCAGCAGGCGGGGGCAAAGCATCTGGTCACCCAGCTCTTCTTTGACACCGACGCCTACTTCCGCTTTGTCGACCGCGCACTTGCCGCCGGGGTCACGCTGCCGGTACAGCCCGGCGTGATGCCGATTGTCAAGCTGGGGCAGATTCAGCGCACCGTGGCGCTGAGTGCAGCCAGCCTGCCGGCAGCCTTTTCCAAGATGATTGCCCGGTATGAACAGGACCCGGACGGGCTGTATAAAGCGGGGATTCAGTATGCGGTGAGCCAATGCCTTGCGCTGCTCGCGGGCGGCGCGCCGGGCGTGCATATTTACACGATGAACAATGCCAATGTGGCAAGGCAGGTTTATGAGGGCATCAAGGGCGCGCTGGGCAGAGGAGAAGACGGATGCGTTTGACCTTGCAGTATCCGCTGGACCGGGTCGCGCTGGCGCGGTATCTGGGCTATCCGTCCCACCAGCCGCCGGCGAGGGATCTTCCGCTGTTGCAGCAGGCAGAGCGCGAGATCCTGAAAACCGCTGCGCCCCGGTGCGTCTTTGCGCGGTTTGCCCTCGCGCGCACAGAGGAAGGGCTGCTGCTCGGCGGCACCAAAATTCTGCTGGAGGGCGAGGATATTGCCCGGCATCTCGCAGGATGCCACAGCGCGATTTTGTTCGCCGCCACTCTTGGGGCGGGGATCGACCGCCTGTTATTGCAGGCACAGGTGCAGGATCTTGCCCGGTCGGTGATGCTGGACGCCGCCGCTTCGGTGGCGGCGGAGCAGACGGCCGAGGGCGCCCAGCGGGCAGCCGAAGCGGCGCTGTGCAAGGAGGGAGAGTATCACACCGGGCGGTTCAGTCCGGGCTATGGAGATCTGCCGATCGGATTGCAGCGGCAGCTGATCCCGCTGCTCGACGCGCCCCGGCAGATCGGGCTTACGGTGACCTCGAGCGCGATTTTGGCCCCGCGCAAATCGGTCACCGCCTTGATTGGAATCGCGGATGGGCCGGTGCGCGGGCGGCTTGCAGGCTGCGACCATTGTCTGTTGCGGGAAAAATGTGAGTGGAGAAAGCGGGGAATGCGCTGTGGCGGAGCATAAATCAAGCTATCTGATTCTGGACGGCGGCATGGGAACCATGCTGCAAAAGGCGGGGATCGGCGCGGGAAGCGGGGGGCCTGACCTGCTCTCGCTGGCGAATCCCAAGGCGATTACCGCAATCCATGCGGCCTATCTCGACGCGGGGGCAGATCTCGTCTATACCAATACCTTCGGCGCGAACCGGCTCAAGACAGCGGGCAGCGGCTTTACGGTCGAGCAGATCGTCACCGCCGCGACCCGGGCCGCGCTGGCTGCCGCGCGGGAGCGGGGCAAACGGGTTGCGCTGGACATCGGCCCGCTGGGTGAACTGCTCGAGCCGGTCGGTACGCTGACCTTTGAGGAAGCCTATGCGCTGTTTGCCGAGATGGTGCGCGCCGGCGCGGCGGCGGGAGCGGATCTTGTGGTGATCGAGACGATGACCGACCTGTACGAGGTCAAGGCGGCGGTACTGGCAGCAAAGGAGAACTGCACGCTGCCGGTCTGGGCCTCGATGACCTTTGAGGAATCGGGCCGTACCTTTACCGGTTGCAGCGTTGAGGCGATGGCCGCGACGCTCGAGGGGCTGGGGGTCGACGCGATGGGGATCAACTGTTCGCTGGGGCCGGTGGAGATCCTGCCGATCGCAAAGCGGCTGTGCGAGGCCACCAATCTGCCGGTATTCGTCAAGCCGAACGCCGGCCTGCCCGACCCGGTCGACGGGAGCTATAATATCACCCCCGAGAAGTTCTGCGAGCAGATGCGGCCCTATCTTGACCTCGGTATCTTTGCGATGGGGGGCTGCTGCGGCACCACCCCGGATTATATCCGGCTGCTCGCCGAAATGTGCCGGGACAAGACCCCGCCGGAGCGCCCCGCGGTCTGCCGGTCGATGGTCTGCACCCCGACCCGGGCACAGCAGATCGACGGGCTGACGGTGGTGGGCGAGCGGATCAACCCCACCGGAAAAAAGCTCTTCAAACAGGCGCTCGCGGACGGCAACATGGATTATATCCTGACCCAGGCGCTCAGCCAGAAGGAGGCAGGGGCCCGGATCCTCGACGTCAATGTCGGGCTGCCGGGGCTGGATGAGCCGGCAATGATGGAACAGGTGGTCAAGAGCATCCAGACCGTCTGTGACCTGCCGCTTCAGCTGGATTCCGCCGACCCCAAGGCGCTCGCGCGCGGGCTGCGGGTCTACAACGGTAAGCCGATCGTCAACTCGGTCAACGGGGAGCGCAAGGTGCTGGACGCGGTGCTGCCGCTGTGCAAAAAGTACGGCGCGGCGGTCATCGGCCTGACCCTTGATGAGGGAGGAATCCCGATGCGGGCGGAGCAGCGGTTTGAGATCGCACAGAGAATCGTCGCGGCCTGTGACGACGCAGGCATCCCCCGCGCCGATATTTATATCGACTGTCTCACCCTCACCGCATCGGCCCAGCAGAAGGAGGTGGCCGAGACCCTCAAGGCGATCCGGATGGTCAAGGAGCAGCTGGGGGTCCGCACCGTGCTGGGTGTGTCGAATATCTCCTTCGGTCTGCCCAACCGCGAACTGCTCAACGCAAGCTTTCTCACGATGGCGGCGGCCGCCGGGCTGGATCTCGCGATCGTCAACCCGAATGTCGATTCGATGATGGACGCGGTGCGGGCGGCTGATGTGCTGCTCAACCGGGACAAGAAATCGGCCCGGTACCTCGCGGCCTATGCCGACGCGGTGCCGGTGAAGACGGCGGCAAAAAAGGGGATGACCATCGAGGACGCGATCTACCGCGGGTTCAAGGCGGAGGCGCGGGGATGTACCCAGGAACTGCTGCTCAAGATGGGGGAGATGCGGCTGATCAACGAACGGCTGATCCCGGCGCTGGATGTGGTCGGCGCGGATTTCGAGAAGGGAACCCTTTTTCTGCCCCAGCTGCTGCAGGCTGCGGCCGCGGCACAGGCGGCTTTTGATGTGGTCAAGATGTCGATTGCGGCGAAGGGCCGCCCGCCGGTGAGCAAGGGGCGGATCCTGATCGCGACGGTCAAAGGGGATATCCATGACATCGGCAAGAATATCGTCAAGGTGATTCTCGAGAACTACGGGTATGAGATCATTGATCTCGGCCGGGACGTGGCCCCCGAGCGGATCGTGCAGACCGCGCTGGAAAAGGAGATTCGGCTGGTCGGGCTTTCGGCGCTGATGACCACCACCCTGGCCAGCATGGAGGAGACCATCCGCCAGCTGCGCGCGGCGAAGCCGGATTGCAGGATCTTTGTCGGCGGCGCGGTGCTGACCCCCTCGTATGCCAAAAAGATCGGCGCGGACTACTACGCGAAGGATGCCAAACAGTCGGTGGACATCGCGCGGGAGGTCTTCGGCGAATGACAACAAGAGCGGTCCTGATGCAATCAGGGCCGCTCTTTGTTTCAGCTGTGATTTTGACGAGATTTTTCGAGCAGATCGAGAAAGGCGTCGGCATACCGCTCGCATTTCACCTTGCCCACCCCGGGCAGCTGCAAAAATTCCTCTTTCGTTTTGGGCTGGGCGGCGCAGATTTTTTCCAGCGTCGTGTCGGTGAAGATGACGAAGGCGGGTACCCCGGCGCGCTTTGCGAGGGAGAGCCGCAGCGCCTTGAGCTGGGCGAGCAGGGAGACATCGATTGGCCCTTCGCTTGGCGCCGGCTTTTTTGCGCGGGCGGGGGCGCTGGGGCGGTGGAGCATCAGCGGCGCGGGCGCGGCGAGAAAATCCCGGCCCGCATCGGTCAGCGAGAGCACCGGCCGATCCCCCTCGCTGCGCGCGAGCAACCTCTTTTCCAGCAGCAGAGAGAAAAGCGCACGAAGCTGATCGCGCTCCCATTCCGACAGCGCGCCGTATGCGGCGCCCGAGACCAGCGGGCTGTGCAGCAGCTTTTCGTTCTTTGCGCCCCGCAGCAGATCCATCCAGGTTGTGACGCCGTACTGGCGGCCGGTGCTCCCGATCGCCCGCAGCACACAGGCGGCGGCATCGGCGGCGTCCACCAGCTCAAAGCCGGACAAACAGACCGAGCAGTTGCCGCAGTAGCCGGCGGGGTGCTCGCCGAAATAGCGCAGCAGAAATTCCCGCAGGCAGCTGTGCGAGGTTGCGTAGAAGGTCATCTGGCGCAGCCGTTCTTCATCCCGCCGGCGCAGCTGTTGCTGAACTTCGGGGGACAGATCGGGATTGGGCTCGGTCTGCTCGAGCAGAAAACGGTTGGTGATGACATCCCGCCCGCTGTACAGCAGGATGCAGTCGGCCGGCGAGCCGTCCCGCCCGGCCCGGCCTGCCTCCTGATAATAGCTCTCGATGTTCTTGGGCATGTTGTAGTGGAGCACGAAGGAGACGTTGGACTTGTCGATCCCCATGCCGAAGGCATTGGTGGCGACCATGATCCGGGCGCGGTCGTAAACAAAGGCGTCCTGATTCTGCCGCCGCTCCTCGGCATCGAGCCCGGCGTGGTATCGCACCGCCGAAAATCCGTCGGCGCACAGCCGCTCGGTGACCTCGTCCACCGTTTTGCGGGTCAGACAGTAGAGGATGCCGCTCTTGTCGGGGTGGGTTTCGAGGTAGTTGCGCGCCGCGGCGTACTTGTCCGACGGGCTCAGCACCCCGAAATAGAGATTCGGCCGGTCAAAGCCGGTCACCAGCACCTGCGGATCGTTGAGCCGCAGCAGCCGCAGGATGTCCTCTTTTACCTCATGGGTCGCGGTGGCGGTAAATGCGCCGACGACCGGCCGGGCAGGGAGGGTGTCGATGTAATCCGGAATGGTCAGATAGCCGGGGCGGAAATCCTGCCCCCATTGGGAGACGCAATGCGCCTCATCAACGCAGACCATGCTGATCGTCTGGCCCGCCGAGAGGGCGCGAAAACCGGGGGTCATCAGCCGCTCGGGTGCGACATAGATGATTTTGTAAAGGCCCGCGCGGGCGTTCTCCAGCGCCTTGTGATACTGCCGTTCGGTGAGGGAGGAGTTGAGGTAGGCCGCCCGCACCCCGGACTGGACCAGCGCAAAGACCTGATCCTTCATCAGCGAGATCAGCGGGGAGACGACGACGGTAATACCCGGCCGCATCAGCGCGGGCAGCTGGTAGCAGATCGATTTGCCTGCGCCGGTCGGCATAATGCCCAGCACGTCCCGGCCCGCCAGCAGGCTGTCGATCAGGTGGCGCTGACCGGGGCGAAAATCGGGGTAGCCGAAAACTTCCCGCAGCAGCTGTTGTTGTTGGTCCATGAAAATGCCTCACAATACGACCGCCGGGGCGCGGTGCGTCCCGGCGGAATGGTTGTTTTGATGGGTCAGCGGGTATAGTTCAGATCCTCCGGCGTCCAGTTTCGCAGCACCTCGCACATCTCCTGTGCGACCGCCCGCGCACCGGAAAGATCGTGTTCGCGGCAGTTGCCGCACTCCTCCTCCCGGCTGCCGGGAATCTCTCCCTCAAAGCTTGCGATGAAGGCAAAACTCTCCCGCACCAGATCGATTGCCTGCTGCGGGGTCAACCCGCGCACCAGCAGATAAAAACCGGTGCGGCAGCCCATTGGCCCGACATAGATCACCCCATCGCGGTAGGCAGAGCTGCGGGCGTAGGTGGCAAACAGGTGTTCAAAGGTGTGCAGCGCGCCGCAGGAGAGGTAATCTCCGCCGTTGGGCAGCTTCATCCGGATGTCATAGGTCACGACATCGCCGTCAATGCGGGAGGTGTACATCCCCTTTTTCAGCTTGGTGTGGTCGACGGCAAAGCTGGCGATCCGCTGCAGCTGAATCCCAGAACTTTCCACGAAAAAACAGTCCCTTCAAGAGATTATTCCGGCACCGCGCGGATGAGGCCGCGCTCGGCGTCGACTGCGACCTTGACGCCGTCCCGCAGCCGGCGGGTTGCGCCGATCGCGCCGACGATCACCGGCTTTTCCAGCGTCAGGCCGACGATCGCCGCATGGCTGTTGAGGCCGGGTTCCTCGGCGATGATGGCGGAAGCCTTTTTCATCGCGTCGAGGATGGTGTTGGAGGTCGAGGGCAGCACCAGCACATCGCCGGGGCGGAACTTGGTGCGGATGTCCGCCTCCGAGCGGCAGACACAGACCCGGCCGACCCCGACCATCTTGCCAACCCCGGCGCCCGAGAGCAGCGAAGAACCCACCAGATGCGCCTTGATCATGTTGGTTGTGCCGGAAACACCGACCGGAACCCCGGCGGTGATGACCGCCATATCGCCCTCCCGCAGGTAACCGGCCTGCTGGGCCAGATTGGCGGAGGTTTCGATCAGCTCGTCGGTGGTCTTGACGATCGGCATCACCAGCGGAATGATGCCCCAGGAGAGGCTGAGGTGACGGTAGGTCTGCTCGGTGGTGACGCAGGCGATGATCGGCGGGGTGGGGCGGTACTTGCAGAGCAGCCGGGCGGTCTCGCCGCTCTTGGAGACGGTGACGATCGCCTTGGCATGGATATCCATTGCGGTGGTGCAGGCGGCATGGGCCATCGCGTCGGCGACCCCCATGTGGTCGTCCAGCCCGCGGTTGCGAAGCCGCTTGTCATAGTTGATATCGCTCTCGGTGCGCTCGGCGATTGCAGACATGGTCTTGACCGCCTCCACCGGGAACTGGCCGGCGGCGGTCTCGCCCGAGAGCATGATGGCGGAGGTGCCGTCATAGATTGCGTTGGCGACGTCGGTGATCTCGGCCCGGGTGGGACGGGGATGGGTGATCATCGACTCGAGCATCTGGGTTGCGGTGATGACCGGCTTGCCGCTGCTGTAACAATGCCAGATGATATTCTTCTGGATGATCGGAATCTCGGTGAAATCGATCTCGACCCCCATATCGCCGCGGGCGACCATGATGCCGTCGGAAACCGCAAGAATCTCGTCGATGTTCTGCACGCCCTCGCGGTTCTCGAGCTTGGCGATGATCCGAATGTGGTCGCATTTGTGCCGGTCCAGCAGCTCACGGATGTCCAGCACATCCCGCGCACAGCGGGTGAAGGAGGCGGCGATGAAGTCAAAGCCGTTCTCAATGCCGAAGATGATGTCCTTTTCATCCTGCTTGCTCAGATAGGGCATCGAGAGACGCACGCCCGGCACGTTGACGCTCTTGCGGTCCGAGATGTAGCCGCTGTTGAGAACCCGGCAGCGGATGTCGGTGGTGTCGACCGATTCGACCGACAGCGCGATCAGGCCATCGTCCAGCAGCAGCCGGGTACCCGGCCCGACGTCCTGCGGAAGGTCGCGATAGCTGATCGAACAGATCTCGGCGGTCCCTTCCACCTCGCGGGTGGTGAGGGTAAAGGACGAGTCCTTCTCAAGAAAGACCCGTCCGCCCGCAAACTTTCGCAGACGAATCTCCGGCCCCTTGGTATCGAGCAGGGCGGCGACGGGGACGTTGAGCTCTTCCCGCACGCGGCGCAGCAGGTTCAACCGCTTGAGATGGTCCTCATGGGTCCCGTGAGAAAAGTTGAACCGCGCGACATTCATCCCGGCAAGGATCATTTGGCGCAAGGTTTCCTCAGAATCGGTGGAGGGTCCGAGGGTGCATACGATCTTTGTCTTTCGCAAGATGATAAATCCTCCTTCTCCATTTATGATAAACAAGGTTATTATACACGATTTGAGGTGATTTGTATACTGGTTTTACAATCTTTATACCACAGGGGCGATCGCCGGAAATAACATTGTTTCCTTCCGCTTTTTATGTTATAATAAACCCGCCAGGCAGAACCATTCTGGACAGACAGGAGTGTAATGAAATATGGACAAAAGAGTTTTCGTTGTTGTTCTGGACAGCTTCGGTATCGGAGCGGAGCCGGACGCTGCCGCCTTCGGCGACGAGGGCACCAATACGCTGGGCGCGATTGCCGCGCATCCCAATTTCAACTGCCCGAACCTGAAGAAGATGGGCCTGTTCAATGTCGACGGGGTTGAGGGCGACAAGTGCGAGGCCCCCATCGGCGCCTTTGCCCGTTTGCAGGAGCAGAGCATGGGCAAGGACACCACCATCGGCCATTGGGAGATCGCCGGTGTCGTCAGCCCCAAGCCGCTGCCGACCTTCCCCAACGGCTTCCCCGACGAGGTGATCGCCGAGTTTGAGGCCAAGACCGGTCACAAGGTGCTCTGCAACAAGCCCTATTCCGGCACCCAGGTGCTCAAGGACTACGGCGAGCAGGCGATGGCCGAGGACGCGCTGATCGTCTACACCAGCGCGGACAGCGTGTTCCAGGTCGCGGCGAACGAGGAGCTGGTCCCGGTGCCCGAGCTCTATCGCTACTGCGAGATCGCCCGCGATATGCTCAAGGGCGAGTACGGCGTGGGCCGCGTCATCGCCCGTCCGTTCCTGGGCAAGACTGCGGATACCTTCTATCGTACCACCAACCGCCACGACCTGAGCCTCAAGCCGCCCCGTGCCACCATGCTGGACGTGCTCAAGGACGCGGGCAAGGACGTCATCGCGGTCGGCAAGATCTATGACATCTTCGATGGCGAGGGCGTGACCGAGAAGATCAAGACCACCGGCAACACCAACGGTATCGCCTTCACCAAGGCGCTGCAGACCCGCGACTTCGATGGCCTGGCCTTTGTCAACCTGGTTGACTTTGACATGCTCTACGGCCACCGCCGCGACATTGCCGGCTACGCCGCCGCCGCGACCGAGTTCGACAACTTCCTGGCCGAGTTCATCCCCGGCATGCGGGAGGACGACATCCTGATCGTCACCGCCGACCACGGCTGCGATCCCTCCTACACCAAGACCACCGACCATACCCGTGAGTATGTGCCGATGCTGGTCTGCGGCAAGAAGGTCAAGGCTGGGGTCAATCTGGGTACCAAGCTCTGCTTTGGCACCATCGCGAAGACCGTCTGCGAGTATCTCGGCGTTGAGAACGACCTCGACGGCGAGAGCGTGCTGGGCGAGATCATGGCCTGATAGGATCGACTGCACAACACAAGAAGGGCTGTTCCGGGAGGAACAGCCCTTCTTTTTTAGAATATAGGCTCAGCGGCTTTTGCGAAGGACGGAGGCGATGCCCAGCACCGCGCCATAAAGCACCGCCGCAACGGGCCAGACAATCCAGCTTCGTGCCCAGCTCATGGTATAGAAACTGATACCGAGATAGATTGCGAGGACGATACACCAGTAGATCAGGGCCAGCGGCTCGGTTCGTTTGTTCTCCTGCTTCTTTTCCCGGGTGAAATCCTCTTCTTCCAGCAGCCGCTGAAATGCGCCCTGAATATAACAGGTGCGTACCAGCAGGAAGACGCCGACTGCAACCAGGACAAACAGCAGCAACATTCCCACGACCGGGGCCATGCCGTCCTCCGACATGGCCACCGCAATAAAGAGGGGGATCATCGAGAGGATGCACATTGTAACGCCGGCGACCAGAGAGATGGCATGAGCGGATGCGTAACTGTCTTTCTGCTTTTTGATGATGCCGGACACGCCGTAGGCGAGTTCCAAAGGCTCTTTTTCGAGAAATTCATAGGCCTCCAGCGGACGGCCGAAAAGCAGGAAAAGGGCAACCGCTGCGGCGACCATCACGAAAAGAAACGGCAGCCCAACACCGACCGCGACCGATTCAGGCAGAACAAAACCGCCTTCCTTGTCCGAGAGCGCACCCATCAGAATCAACAGGGTGGGGGAGAGAATACACAGCGAGACGCCCAGCGCGATCTTGCCGGCTGCATGGCGCACAAGATCGAGGTATTCCGTCGCCTGTGCGAGGGTGAAAACCCGCACCGATTCCGATTCCGGCACCTCGACGGGATCCTCCATCTCGGGCGCCGGCAGTTCCGCGGCGTCCTTGAGCAGAAAATCGGTGCTGACCCCGAACAGGGAGCTCATCTTGAGAATCTTATCGAGGTCGGGAATCGAGGCGCCGCTCTCCCATTTTGAGACGGATTGCCGGGACACCCCGAGCCGCTCGGCCAGCTCTTCCTGCGACCAGCCGTTTTTCTTTCTCAGTTCAATCAATTTGTCCGCGAGTATCATTTTTTCTCCTCCTGCAGTTTTTTGTCTGGCTCAAAGATACCAAAATCGCCGCGCGCAGCCAAGCAAGCCGGCTTTGAAGTTTGTCAACCGGCGGTTGCACAGACAAAAAACCAGGATATTTCAGCTTACAGCGACTCGCCCAGCGCCCGCGCCTCGGCCAGCTGCTCGGGCTTTTTGAGAATAACGCCCGCCTCGAGGTTGCCGCCCGCGCAGACACAGCCGCAGGAGGTCCAGCCGAGGTTCTGCACCATCGAGTTGAAGTAGAACCGGATCGGCTCAAAGGTGTTGGGGAGGTTGTCCTCGGCCGCCATCAGAAAGCCCGCGGTTTTGATCGGGTTGCGGTAGTTCGGGTCGAGCTCCGCGACGGCAAACAGCCGGTCGATCGCGCACTTCAGCTGCCCGCTGAACCCCCAGTAGTACATCGGGGAGGCGAAGATCACAATATCCGCCTCGCGGTAAGCGGGATAGATCAGGGTCATGTCGTCCTTCTGCACACAGGGCAAATCCGGATTCTTACCGCCGCCGCAGCAGCCAAGACAGCCGCCGATCTTCATCCGGCTCAGATCGAACCGGGTCACCGTATGCCCGGCGCTCTGCGCCCCCTCGGTGAAAGCGGCGATCAGCGCCGCGGTGTTGCCGTTCGGTCTGGGGCTGCCGTTGAGAATCAGAATTTTTTTGCTCATCTAAATCACTCCTTCTGTTTTCTATTTTATATAGGGGGACGATAAAAAATCAAGGGTTGACAGCGAGGTCTAATGATGTTAGACTAAAGGCAAAGGTTGGGTCTAATGATATTAGACTCAAAGGAGGGAACAAGATGAACCAAACTCAGCTGGGCGAGATGGAGCGCCGGTTTGCCGAGCTGATCTGGGAGAGTGCGCCGGTCGGCTCGGGCGAACTGGTGCGGCTGTGCGAGGAGCGATTCGGGTGGAAAAAATCCACCACCTACACCATGCTCAAGCGGCTGTGCCAGCGCGGGCTGTTTGAGAATACCGGCGGACAGGTGATGGTGCTGATGAGCCGGGAGGATTTCTCTGCGCTGCAGGGGGAGACCTTTTTACAGGAGAGTTTCGGCGGCTCGCTGCCCCACTTTTTTGCTGCGTTTACCCGCCGCAACAAGCTCAGCCATGAGGAGATCGAGCAGCTGCGGCAGATGATCGAAAACTATGACGAACGGGAAGGATGAAAGGAGGGGTAGAAGATGTTTGGGGATGGATTTGACCGTTTTTTTCTCGGTCTGCTCAATACCGGTTTTGCGGCCTCGGTTGTGATTCTGATTGTGCTGGTTTTGCGGCTTGCGCTGCGGCGCGCGCCAAAACGCTACTCCTACCTGCTCTGGGCGCCGGCGTTGCTGCGGCTGTTGTGCCCCTTTTCGCTTGAAAGCGCATTCAGTCTGCTGCCGGCAAACCCCGCGCCGATCCCACAGGATATTGCGCTGATGGCAACGCCGCAGCTGGATACGGGGTTTGTCGCGCTCAACCGGGTTGTGAACGCCGCGCTGCCCGCAGCGCAGCCCCAGAACAGCGTAAACCCCATGCAGATCATCCTCCTTGTCGGTGAACTGATCTGGCTCGCGGGGGCGGCGGGGCTGCTGCTCTATGCAGTCATCTCGACGCTGCGGCTGCGCCGGCGGCTCAGGGCTGCGGTTCACGAGGAAGAGAATATCTACCTGCTGCCGGGGCTGGAAACCCCGTTTGTCATGGGGCTGTTCCGCCCGAAAATCTACCTGCCGGCCGGGATTCTCTGGGAAGAGCGGCGGTATATCCTGCTGCACGAGCGCACCCACCTGCGGCGGGGGGACCATCTGATCCGGCTGCTCTCCTTCTTCGCGGTCTGTCTGCATTGGTTTAATCCGCTGGTCTGGCTTGCCTACCATCTCAGCGGGCGGGATATGGAGATGTCCTGTGACGAGGCGGTGGTGCAGCGGATGGGGGAGCGGATCAAGCGGCCCTATTCCGCCTCGCTGCTCGCCCTTGCCAGCGGCCGGCGGTGGGTAAGCGGTGCGCCCCTCGCCTTTGGAGAAGGGGATACCCGCCCGCGGATCAAGAATGTACTGCGCTACCGAAAACCGGCCTTCTGGCTCGGCGTACTGCTGGCGGTGCTGGTTGTGGCGCTGGGGATTGGGCTGGCGCTGAATCCGAGCGAACAGGAGCCGGGTACAAGCAGCTCGACGGCAGGGCAGAGCGGTGCGCAGGGAGCCGGGGAGGGTTCGTTTGCGCGGTTTACCATTCTCGCGCAGGATGTTGCGGATCCGGGCGATCACGGGCTGCAGCTGCCGCTGGGGGACCGGCAGCCCCGGGTGCTGGAACTGCTGAAACCGGATGCGTGGCGCACTCCGGGGGAAGGAGAGCTCCTTGAAGTCGGCGTCAGTCCGGTGCTGACCCTGCTCTCTGAGGAAGGGGAGGTGCTCGACGTCTGTTACTGGGAAGACGGCCAGAGCCTGATTATGCTGCACAGCATGGATGGAAGCGAAAAAGAGATCTATCTCGCGCCCGGCGCGGTGGCACAGCAGGCCTTGGCGTTCAGCGAGGAATTCGTCGCCGGCGCAGTCTCGCAGGAGGACTGGATTCGGGCGATCCTCTGGACGGTGACAGCGACACCGCAGATCACCAGTCTGATCATTCCGCAGGGGCTCAATCCGGATGACGCTCTTTCGATTGAGATCAGCGCCCTGATTCCGCGGGAGGAGAACGGCGTCCCCTATACCGAGCGGGTCATACTGCTCGATGAGCAGAAAAGCTGTGCCGAATGGGCGGCGGGTTCCTACTGTGAGGGACTTTTCCCTTATGATGACTGTCCCGACGGCACCGAGCTGAGCGTTATGGTGCACTTCCTTGAGCAGGAGGGAGATAACTGGATCTCCTCGAGCTGGGGCTATCGCAGCTATCAGTGCGAGGGCGGCGAGATGGTGGAACAGGTGGTCCCCAACAACACCGCCGTGACCGTCCTGAATGAGAGCGGCGAAGACGAAACCCTCGTGACGCTGGGGTATGCCGAGACGGTCGGTGCGGGTTTTTCGGTGAGCTTTGCGCTGCCCGAGGGCTGGACGGCAAAGCAGGCGGATGGCGAGGCCGATTTTATCCTCGCGGCACCGGTAAATCTTATCGCACCGGACGGCGCGGTGGCCGGGCGGATCGGGTATGACCTGCTGGGCAGCGAGACCGAACTCTACCAGGAGCCGGAGAACGAGAATCAGGTTTTTTATTACAATACCCTGATGCTCGGCTCGGCGGTCAACTGGAACAACGAGTATCAGGAGGTCCTGCGGGAGGACGGTCTGGTCTCGGCCACCTGCCGCGTCGGTTACCAGAAGGGCGGCGCGGGAGGAACGACCAGCTACAACTGGGGCATCCTCGCCCGGGATGAGAGCCTTGGACGATTCATCGGGATGGAGATCGAGGACGGCGCGCTGGCGCAGGATGAGGTGGAACAGATTGCCCGCAGCGTCCGGTTCTTTGCCGGGGAATAACCCCGCAGTACAAGAGAAGAAGGCCCGGTGGCGCAGGAAAACGCCACCGGGCCTTGTTATCTTTTTTCATCCGTTCGCGGGCTGGGGTTCCTCAGCCGGCGCAGCAGCCGTGCGCTCGATCCTGAGCAGCAGGATCCGCTGGTCCTCGGCCTTTTCGACGGTGACCCGCAGCTCTTTATAGGTGAAACTCTCTCCCTCGGCGGGGATATGCTCCAGCACGTCCAGCGCCCAGCCGGCGACGGTGGCGTAGTTACAGCGGAAATCCCGGTCGGCAAAGCCGATCGCCTCGAAGCAGTCCTCGATATTCTCCTCGCCCGAGACCTCCCAGCAGTTGTCCGAGAGGCGGCGCACCGAGGATTTTTGGGTGTCGCTCTCATCCCAGATCTCGCCGACCAGCTCTTCGAGAATGTCCTCAAGGGTGACCATTCCCATCACCCCGCCGTAGTCGTCGGTGACGATGGCGATGTGCTGCTTGCTCTTGCGAAACTCGGCCAGCAGGTCGTTGATGTGCTTGGTGCGGTAGACATAGAGCACCGGCCGCATCAGCGCGCGGATCGAGATCTCATTCCCCCGCGCCAGCGCCTCGAGCACGTCTCGGACATACAGGATGCCGATGATGTTGTCGATCTTCTTTTCATAGACCGGAATCCGGCTGAATCCGTTATCGACACAGATCGAGAGGATTTCTTTCTGGTCGGCGTCGACCTCGATTGCCAGAATATCCACCCGGGGAACCAGGATCTCCTGTACGGTGGTATCGCCAAAGTCGATTGCGGACTGGATGATGCCGGTCTCCTGCGGGTCGAGCACCCCCTCGTCCTCGACGGTGCTGACGATGGTTTTCAGCTCATCCTCGGTCACCGACGGCTGGACGTTCAGCTCATCGCTGCGGCGGCCGGTGAAGAATTTTTTGATCAGCACAAAGAACCAGACCAGCGGCGCGAGCAGCCGGCGCAGGATCAGCAAAGGCCGGGCGGTCGAGAGCGCGACCCGCTCAGCGTTTTCCTTGGCGAAGCTCTTGGGAAGGATCTCGCCGAAGGTCAGCACCAGCAGGGTGGTGACCACCGTTGCGACCAGCGCGCCGGCGTCCCCCATCAGTGCGGTCGCGGTCAGGGTGGCCAGCGAGGAGAGGGTCAGGTTGACCACGTTGTTGCCGATGAGGATGGTGGAAAGGGTGCGGTCATAGTCCTGCGCGTTCTTGAGCGCGGCGGCCGCCTTGCGGTCTCCCTCCTGCGCCCGGTTTTGTATCCGGATCTTGTTGATCGAGGAGATCGCCGTCTCGCTCGCAGAGAAAAAGGCGGAAAAGGCCAGCATGAGCAGCATGCTGATCAGAATGGCAGGATGCAGTTCACTCAAAACAGTTCACTCCGTTTGTTGTCGTGTCACAAAATTGGGGCATCAAAGAAGGGCTGCGGTACAGCGGTTGCCGTCAAACCCGCCGAGGGTCACCTCGACGACCTCGCCCTGCCGCCCGTCGGCAGCGGGAACGAGCACCGGGATATAGCGGCTGGTATAGCCGGTATAGAGCCCGCGGCTGACCGTCTGTTCGAGCAGCACCGTCTCCTTGGCGCCCGCCCACCCGGCGATGACCTTGCCGCGAACCGCATCGGCCGCCGCGATCAGCCGCCGGCTGCGCCGGGATTTGACCGACTCGGGGATCTGGCCCGCCATCTTTGCCGCAGCGGTGCCGGGGCGGCGGGAATAGCCGAAGACATGAACCTTGAGGAAATCCAGGCTCTCGACAAAGGCGAGGCTCTCCTCAAAATCCCCCTCGCTCTCGCCGGGGAAACCGACGATCACATCGGTGGTGAAGAGCGGGCGGTCGAAGAGCTGGCGCATCCGCTCGACCACCGCGCGGTATTCCTCGGGGGTGTAATGGCGGTTCATCGCGGCGAGGGTCTTGGCACAGCCGCTTTGCAGCGAGAGGTGGAACTGGCAGCAGAGCTTCCTGACCCGGGACAGCCGCACCAGCGTCTCCTCGCTCAGCAGGTCGGGCTCCACCGAGCCCAGCCGGATCCGGTCGATCCCCTCGATTTCGGCAGCCCGCTCGACGATCTCGGCCAGCGAGCTGCCGACGTCCTGACCGTAGCAGCACAGGTTGATGCCCGAGAGCACCACCTCGCGGTAGCTCTGCGCGGCGAGATCCCGCAGCTCTGCAAGCACCCGCTCGGGCGGTAGGCTGCGAACCCGGCCGCGGGCATAGGGGATGATGCAGTAGGCGCAAAAGCGGTTACAGCCGTCCTCGATCTTCAAAAAGGCCCGGGTGTGGCCGATCGGCTGCTCCGCAGGCAGCTCCTCAAACCGGTCGCCGTCCTTGTGCGGCCGGATATCGACCACCCGCTGCCCGGTGGCGAGGAACTGGCGCAGGTCGGCGATGATCTGTCCCCGCGCGTTGGTGCCGGTGACGACGTCCGCCTCGAGCGCCGCGGCGGCCTGCTCGGGGAAGGCCTGCGGATAACAGCCGGTGAGCACCGTCGCCGCGCCGGGATTCTCCCGCTTGCAGCGGCGCAGCCATTGCAGGCTCTTTTTGTCTCCGCCGGAGGTGACGGTGCAGCTGTTGACGATGTAGACGTCCGCCGCATCGGTGGGGCCGACGATCTCAAATCCATTTTCATAAAACAGCTGCTGGAGCGCGCCGGTCTCATTCTGGTTCACCTTGCAGCCGAGGGTGTAAAAACTCGCTTTCAAAAAACTACCTCTTTCCGTTGGGCTTAGATGCCCGCGCCGGGCGCGGGACAGATACCTTATTATACAAAATTTGCCGCAACAGTACAAGTACAGGTCAGAAAACGGGAAAACGGACATATATATGACTGGAAGAAAGAACGGGGAGGTTTTACAGGATGATCCGAGGGAAAAAGATCCTTTCACTCGCGCTGGCGCTGATCCTTCTGGTGAGCGCCGCGCCGGTCCGGGCGGCCGGCGGAGCGGCGCTGCCGACCGCGGCGACCGCTGAAGCCACGCAGCAGACAGGCGGGCGGTTTGCAATGCCCGCGCTTGAGCTGCCGGCAAAGCAGGCGATTTTGATCGAGCAGGAGACCGGGCAGGTGCTCTACGAAAAGAATCCGGATGACCGGGTCCCGATCGCGAGCATCACCAAGGTCATGACCCTGCTGCTCACCTTCGAGGCGATCGACGCGGGCAAGATCTCGCTGGACGACCTTGTGCCGGTGTCGGAACACGCCTATTCGATGGGAGGCAGCCAGATCTGGCTTGAGCCGGGTGAACAGTTCACGCTGGACGAGATGATCCGGGCGATCTGCGTCGCTTCGGCCAACGACGCGGCGGTCGCGGTCGCCGAGCTTGTCGGCGGCTCGGAGCCGGTTTTCGCCGAGATGATGACAAAACGCGCGCAGGAGCTGGGGATGGAAAACACCAGCTTCAAAAATGCCTGTGGTCTGGATACCGAGGGGCATTTTTCCAGCGCGCGGGACGTTGCGATTATGTCGCGGGAACTGCTGAAAAACTATCCCCAGATCACCGAGTACACCACCATCTGGATCGACAGCCTACGCGGCGGCGCGACCCAGCTGGTCAACACCAACAAGCTGCTCAACCGCTATGAGGGGATGACCGGGCTCAAGACCGGCACCACCTCGCTTGCGGGGGTTTGCATCTCGGCCAGCGCGACGCGGGACGGCCTGTCGCTGATCGCGGTGGTGCTGGGCAGCAGCTCGAGCGAGGAGCGGTTCGAGGCGGCGACCACGATGCTGGACTACGGCTTTGCGAATTTCGAGATGGCCGCACCGCCGCTGCCCGAGGAATTTCCAACCATTCTGCCGGTCACCGGGGGCGCCCAGCGGCAGGTGACGCTGACCTATCCGGAGACTGGAAACCTGCTGCTCAAAAAGGGCGAGTCGGCGGGGTTGACGCTCGAGGTCGAACTGCCCGAGAGTGTGGCGGCGCCGCTGGCACAGGGAGACCAGCTGGGCACGGTGCGGGCCCTCGTCGGCGGGGAGGAGATCGCCAGCTGGCCTGTCACCGCCGCGCAGTCGGTGGAGCAGATGACCTTCAGCATCGGATTCGGGCTGCTTTTCGACGCGCTGACCGGGTTGTGAGAGGGCTGTGAGAGGGTGGTGAATTTTCTTTGGGCGGGGTTTTTTGCTTGACAGCCGGTGGGGAGTAATATATCATTAAGACATAAAGAAAGGGCGGAAAAATATTTTCGCCGCACTGCCGCAGGCAGCGCCTCACACCTTAAAATAATGAAAGTTGGGGGCAGTAAATTATGTCGGTTACTCTGAACACAAAGTATCTGTCCGGCTTTGTCCGGGACGAAGAATTCGAGCAGATCTGGCCGCAGGTCAAGGCCGCGCACGATCAGCTGACCGCCCGTACCGGCCCGGGTAACGATTTCCTGGGCTGGCTGGATCTTCCGGTCAACTATGACAAGGAAGAGTTTGCACGGATCAAGAAGGCTGCTGAAAAGATCCGCAGCGACAGCGATGTGCTGGTCGTCATCGGCATCGGCGGCAGCTATCTGGGCGCCCGCGCTGCGATCGAGGGCATGACCAGCCAGCTGTACAACGAGAACGCCGCCACCAAGATCTACTTCTGCGGCAACAGCATTTCTTCCAGCTATCTCAAGACCATCCTCTCGCTGTGCGAGGGCAAGCGGGTTTCGGTCAACGTGATCTCCAAGTCCGGTACCACCACCGAGCCGGCGGTCGCGTTCCGGGTCTTCAAGGATTATCTCGAGAAGACGGTCGGCCCCGAGGAGGCGCGCAGCCGCATCTATGCGACCACCGACGCCGCCCGCGGCACCCTCAAGGAGCTGTCCGACCGCGAGGGCTACCAGACCTTTGTCGTGCCCGACGATGTGGGCGGCCGTTATTCGGTGCTCACCGCCGTCGGCCTGCTGCCGATCGCGGTTGCTGGGCTCGACATCGACAAGCTAATGGCCGGCGCCGCCGCAGCCAGAGAGAAGCTCTCGGTCTGCGATCTCTCCAACGACTGCTATCGCTATGCCGCCGCCCGCAACATTCTCTACCGCAAGGGCAAGGCGATCGAGCTGATGGTCAGCTATGAGCCTGCTTTCACCATGATGAACGAGTGGTATAAGCAGCTTTTCGGCGAGAGCGAGGGCAAGGACAAGAAGGGCCTGTTCCCCGCCTCGGTTGTCTTCTCCACCGACCTGCACTCGATGGGCCAGTTCATCCAGGACGGCGCCCGGGTCATGTTTGAGACGGTGGTCGACGTCAAGAACCCGAAGGAGGAGCTCTTCATCGAGAAGTCCGAGGAGAACTTCGATGGGCTCAACTTCCTCGCCGGTCAGAACATGTCGAACGTCAACCGCAAGGCGCTGGAAGGCACCCTGCTCGCCCACACCGACGGCGGCGTGCCAAATATTCTGCTCGAGGTCAACAGCCTGGCCGAGTTCGACTTCGGTTACCTGATCTACTTCTTCGAGAAGGCTTGCGCGATCAGCGGCTATCTGCTTGGGGTCAACCCCTTCGATCAGCCCGGTGTTGAGAGCTACAAGAAGAACATGTTCGCGCTGCTGGGTAAGCCCGGCTACGAGGATGCAAAGGCCGCGCTGGAGGCAAAGCTCGGTTGAGAAGACCGTTTAAGAAAAAGGATTATGACATCAGGCAACATCCCGCTGATGTTAAAATAAAGGAGGAGTTCCAATGATAAAGCTTATTGTTGGCGGTAAGGGCTCGGGCAAGACCAAGAAGATGATCGAAATGATCAATGACAGCGCAGCCACTACGCCGGGCAATATCGTCTGCATTGAGAAATCCATGAAGCTGACCTACGACGTCTCCCACGCCGTTCGTCTGATTGATGTGGATGAATATAAGATTGCCGGTTATGAGATGCTCTACGGCTTCATCACCGGTGTGCTGGCCGGGAACTACGACATCGTCGAGGTTTATCTGGACGGCGTGCTCAAGATCGGCAACCATGACCTGGAGGGTCTGGGCGGCCTGCTGGCCCAGCTGGACGCCATCGCCGGGGACAACATCAAGATGGTGGTCACCGTCTCGGCGGATGAGGCGAGCCTGCCGGAGTCGGTTAAGAAGTATCTGTAAATTGAAAGAAAGCCCAGCGGGGCCGGTTGTACTGACCGGCTCCGCTGGTTTGCGTTTTCGGCGCAGGGGATGGGGGAGAAAAGACCGAAAAAGTTCCGTTTTTCTGTTGACAAACCTTCCCAAAACCCGTATAATAATCAAGCGGCCTTTTGGCAAAGGGGGATTTTATGCCCCGGCCGCGATGAGGTAGCTATGGTTTTAGATGTCAAAAAGCTTCTGAACAGCAAAGAGGGAACCGCGCAGGACAGCTTTGAGACCGAGCTTGCAGAGTTGGATTTTCCTACCGGCTTCGCGCTCGAATCTCCGGTTCGGGTGGACTATCAGGCCCACCGGGAAGGGGAACAGGCTGCGGTGCATCTGGTCATCACCTGTCCCGCCGTCATTATCTGCGACCGCTGTCTGGAACGGGTCGAACGGGAGTATCGGTATGAGCTGGACTATCTGTTCGACGAGCGGGACTGGAACAATCCGGAACCGGAGTTCCCGTTCGACGCCTTTGGCCGGCTGGACCTCGAGCGGCTGTGCTATGATGAACTGCTGCTCAACCTGCCCAGCAGTCTGCTGTGCAGCGAGGATTGCGAAGGATTGTGCCCGGTATGCGGCAAGCCGGTTAAGGCCGGCTGCAACTGCCGTCAAAATGTCGGCGACGACAGGCTGTCCATATTAAAACAACTGCTATCTTAAGTTTTACACATTTAGAGGAGGTGCTTTAAAGTGGCAGTACCCAAGAGAAAAGTTTCCAAGGCCAGACGG
>CALXBG010000054.1 GCA_944386485.1 uncultured Pygmaiobacter sp.
TAAAGGCGCGGTGACGCAAGAAAACGACGCCGTAAAAAGGCCACTTTTGCGCGGCTACTTCGTTAAAGTGCCTCGACAACCACAGAGGGTGCCTTCGGCCCTTTGCCTTGTACCCGCATCAAAATTGCCCTTTTTACGGTGTATGCAGTTCTGCCCCGGAATTTTGGATGGAGAAAGTATGAAAAATGGCCCCTTAAGCCTTGGTGGCTTGAGGGGCTGTTTTGAATGCTTTATACGCCAAAATTCTACGGCAGAACCGCTGTTTTCTTACGCCACCGCGCCTAAGCTGGACCAGTTTATTCTATTCGCTGGCGGTCGCGCTGTTATTGGCGCTGATCTGTATCCCGACAACTGATTCTTTTGTGCGACTGGTTGATACGCCCGTTGATCTTCAGGCCGACAGTATCCTTTATTTGACCATTTATTTTTGTGGTCTCCCGTTTGTCTTTGGTTTTACAATGGTCTCTTCTGTCTTCCGCTCTCTGGGAGACAGCATGACCCCGCTCCTCTTTCTTGGCATTGCCTCTCTTTTGAATGTCGGTCTGGATCTGTTTTTTGTTTTGCAGCTTGAAATGGGAGTTGCCGGGGCGGCGATTGCCACCGTGCTCTCCCAGGTTTTTGCGTTCTTTTTGCAGATCATCCTGATGATTCGGAAAATGCGCTCTTACCGGCGGGACAAAGCCCCAATCTTTTCCTTCGACACGCTACGTCGTCTGACCACCCTGGCTCTGCCCACCACCTCGCAGGAGGTCCTGATTTCGTTGGGCATACTTCTGACACAGGTATTGACCAACCGCTTTGGCTCGGCGGTTGTCTCCGCCTACACAGCCGCCTCTAAAACGTCGGATTTCGTCATGCTGCCAATGATCAGCATCGGAGCGGGGATGACCGTTTTCTGTGCACAGAACATCGGCGCCGGTCAGGTGGAACGAGTGCAGCACGCCTTTTACTCTCTGCTGCGGATCACCCTTGGCTTTGCATTGATTACGGCGTTGGTTGTGGTGTTTTTCCCCGGACAGCTGATCGCTCTATTTCTGGGCAGCAACATCACCCCTGAGATTTTTGCCGCCGGCCAAAGCTATCTTTATGTTTCGGCGTTCAACTTCTTTTTGATGGCGATTCTTTTTCCTGCCGAATCTCTGCTCAAGGGATCTGGAGATGTGAACATGTTTATGGGAATCGCCATAACCGGCGCGGTGATCAAACTCGCTGTCGCAGTAGCGCTGATTCCAAATTTCGGATATCACGGTATCTGGTTTGGAATCGCCGTCGGCTGGCTGTGTGAAACCTCTCTCACATTGCTGCGCTACCGTTCCGGAAAGTGGAGGTCCAAACGTCTCAAAGGGCTGTAATCTTGATCCTTATACAAAAAGCGACGTCCGAAGGCGAAGAAAACGCACCTCGGACATCGCTTTTTCATTTCTTGCGATAGCGCAGCATCGCGACTGCGGAAAGCACCGTCAACACCAGGCCCACAGCAGCGACCGCGGCATCAAACAGCGAGCGGCTTCCCATCGCGACCGCAGCCCCTTTGAAGATCAGCAGCGCCGCGGAGAGCAGCAAGCACCAGGGCAGCAGCAACGGCATCTGCTGTTGTTCCTCTTTGGACTTGGGTCTGGTATCGGCATATTTTTCGTTGAGCTTGTCGGCAAGTTCCTCCACCGGCCCCATCGTCTCAATCGCTTTCTGCTGATCCGCACCGGCCTGTACCAGTTCAAACAGTTCGTTTTCAAGGTCCCGCCGGATCCGGTTCATCACCCGATCGGGCAGATCCAACCGCGCAGCGACTGCGTCGATATATTCCTGAATCGTCATCTTGCGCTCCCTCCTGATGCAAGATAGTATACCAGTTTTCGCACAAATTCTCAATCCCGCAAAATGCTGGTATAATAGAGAAAACGCTGTAACGGAGGCGACCCCATGCCACTCGGTCTCTATCTTCATATCCCCTACTGTGAGGGAAAGTGCCGCTATTGTGATTTCTACTCCAAAGGCGGCAGCCGGTCGGTGCCTGATGAATACGTCGACGCGCTGATGCGGGAGATGCGGCGCTACTGCAACTGCGATTGCACCAGCCTGCGTCCGGATACCCTTTATTTCGGGGGAGGGACCCCCAGCCTGCTCACCCCATCGCAGGTTGCCCGGCTGATCGACGCGGCGGCACCGGCTCCAAAGGCGGAAATCACGCTGGAAGCGAACCCCGATACCGTCACGGCCGAAAGCCTGTCGGGGTATCGCCGCGCCGGGGTGAACCGGCTCTCGATCGGGGTACAGAGTGCAAACGACACCCAGCTGCGTCGGTTGGGCCGTCCGCACGATGCCGCCGCGGCGCGGCGCGCGCTGAAACTGGCGCGGCAGGCCGGCTTTGAGAATCTCTCAGGGGACCTGATGCTGGCGCTGCCCGAATACTCCTATGAGGAATTGGACCAAACGCTGGCGTTGTTAATCGACGGCGGGGTCACCCACATCAGCAGTTATCTGCTCAAAATCGAGCCAAAGACCCCATTCGGTCTGCATCCGCCGGCGGGCCTGCCGGACGAGGACACGGCAGCCGACTTCTACCTGTATGCAGTCGACCGGATGCGAGCGGCGGGCTTCGCGCAATATGAGATCAGCAACTTTGCCCGTCCCGGCTATGAAAGCCGGCATAATCTGATCTACTGGAACTGCGAGGACTATCTCGGGCTTGGACCCGCCGCCTATTCCTGCATGGGCGGCGTCCGGTTCCACTACCCGCCCGACCTGCGCGGCTTTCTTGCGGGTTCTGCGGAAACCTTACAGGACGGCAGGCTGGATGCCGCGGAGTACATCATGCTCCAAACCCGGCTCGCCGCCGGGCTGGATCTCGACCGGCTCGCTGCGCGATGGAAGGTTCTCCTAAACGAGCGACAGCTGCGTCTGTTGCAGGCCTGCGAGACAGCGGGGCTTTGCCACCTGTCATCCAACCGGTTGACCCTGACCCCAAAGGGAATGCTGGTACAAAACTCGATCCTGACCGAGGTATTCTAAAGCAAAGGCCCGCCGGCTTTTCCCGGCGGGCCTGATTATTTATGACAATGCCCCATACATGCCGCGATATACGGCGAGCAGTCGGCCCGCGCGAACATATCGTCCTTTTGCATAGTCAAATTGATCCTCCCCTGCCAGCGTTTTGACCATCGTCTGCACCGACCAGAGCAAATCCTGTGCGATCTGAAGCAGCAGCACCCTCCGCTGTTCCTCCCGCGTAGCCGGGCGGCCAAGATACTCGCGCAAAAAGCGCTGCTGCTGTACCGGAGTGAACTCTGATTCCAGCAGATGCGCCGCAACGTCCCAGAACGGGTCGTTTTGACCGCTGTACTCCCAGTCAATCAGCCAGAGCCGATCCGTGCTGTCCAGTACTAAATTTTCTGCCAGCGGGTCATTGTGACAGGGACACAGCGGCGGCCGCATCTCCTCCAGCGCCGCGCAAACATCAAAAAAGGTCGCACGCGCCCCCTCAAGATTTTCAAAGACAACCGCAAGGCGATCGTATTCCGGTTCCAGATAGGCCGAAAACAGCGCTTGCGGGTCAAATCTGTTTTCAAAAGCAGGCAGTTCCCAATGCAGCCGGTGCAGCAGCGCGGCAGTACGCGTCATCAATTCCGGCTGCGCCGCCATCTCGCTGGTCAGCGCCCGGGCTCCCGAGATATAGCGGGTAATCTTGATCCCGGTCTCGGCGGAAAAATACAGTGTTTCCGGATTGAGCCCCGCACGGGCGGCCACCTGTGCGTTTTGTTCTTCCTGTGCCCGGTTGATCAGTTCGGTGCATTGGCCCGGCAGCCGCAGCATCAGCTCCTCATTCTCTGTCGCGAGATAATAGTTCTCGTTGGTGATGCCGCCCATCCGCCGCACCTTCAAAAACGCTTCGGGCCTGTATCCCAGCAGTTCCGCTACCAGCTGCGCTGCCATTCGTTCCTCTTGCCGCATCTTCGCGCCTCCCTTCTGCGCTGATCTTACAAAAAAAGTATACCCTGTCATCGGTTTGTCGTCAAATTCAACGATTCATTCCTTTGAACTTCAAAATGAATTGACAGTCTTGTTTTCCACGTGGTATACTCCAACCGTTCTTTTTATTTGAACTTCAAAATAAAATGGATGGGAGGATGCCGCATGCAGCCGGAAACCGCACAGCTGAATCAATTTTTGGTTGAGGTATTTCACGACGTGATGCGGTTGGAAGAGCAGGCGCTGGCCACGGGGCCATTCAAGAATCTGTCGGTCAGCGAAATGCATGTCATTGAGGCGGTCTGCGACGGTCAACAGAGCAAGGCGAACAGTATGGCCGCCCTTGCCGCCCGGCTGCGGGTCTCGGCAGGCACCCTGACCATCTCGGTCAAAACGCTGGAACAGAAAGGATATCTGTTGCGCCAGCGCAGCCGTTCAGACCGCCGCCGCGTGTTAGTGGTGCCGACCTCACTAGGGCAAAAAGCCTATGAGGTCCACCGGCAGTTTCACAGCCGGATGGTCGCCTCGGTCGAAGAACGTCTCTCGCCCGAACAGTTACAAGCGCTGGCACAGGCGCTCGCTACGCTGCATCTCTTTTTTACTACCCGATAAAATTTCACCGTTTTACAGAAAGGATGAAGTTGATATGGCCATTCGTATTCTCACCGATTCTACCGCTGATTTCACCCCGGAAGAGGCCCGCGAGCTTGGGCTGGTCGTGATCCCACTAAACGTCAATTTCGGACCGGACGAGGTTTACCGCGATGGGATCGATCTCGATCTGCGGGAGTTCTATGACCGTCTTGAGCATGCCGAAAAGCTGCCCACCACCAGCCAGCCCAGCCCGGAGCTCTTTCTCACGGCGTTTGAGGAGGCGAAAGAGGCCGGCGATCAGGTGGTTGCGGTGTTGCTCTCGGGCGCGCTGTCCGGTACGCTGCAGAGCGCGCAGCTTGCGGCCGATATGTCGGATTATGCCGATAAGATCTTTCTCGTCGACTCGATGAGCGTCACCCTCGGCGAACAGCTGCTGGTTCGCCGCGCGCTCGAGCTGCGGGATCAGGGCTATACTGCGGCCGAGATTGCCCATACACTAGATGAGGAAAAATCCCGCATCCGCCTGTACGCGGTAGTGGATACCCTAAAATATCTGCAAAAGGGTGGTCGGTTGTCGACTGCTGTCGCATTTGCCGGTACTCTGCTGGGTATCAAACCGGTCATTACCGTCCAGAACGGCAGGGTCGGAGTCGCCGGCAAGGCCCGCGGCCTGCCCGGCGCCTATGTCACCATCTTCAAGCTGATCTCCGCCGAGCAGGGCGGCCTTGATATTCTGCGGCCCTATCTGCTTGGGTATACCGGTCATCGCAGAACGGTAGAACCCTTCTCCCGCTACATCTGTGAGACGCTGCATCTGCCCAAGCCCCCGATCTTCCCCATCGGCACCGTGATTGGGGTACATGCCGGACCCGGCGCCTGCGGCATTGCCTATTTTGCAGCAGAAAAAGAAGACTAAAAAAAACGCATGGAACGCTCGTTCCATGCGTTTTTTCATCAGTCGATCGGTGGACGGTAGAACCCGCCTACAAAGTCCTCTGTTTTATAGATGTTGATGATCACCCGAGGGTCAATCTCCTTCATCAGGTGAATAATTTCCTTGACCTCGTAGGAGGAAACGACAGTTGTCATAACGGTAAACGGACGATGAGAATATCCGCCGTAGCCGTCGACACAGGAGATTCCGTGCCGGTAATGGGCGGTATACTCAGCCAGCAGCTCCTGCGGATGCTCGGTGGTGATCTGCATCGTCAACCGCTCGTACCGGGTATGGAAGGTCGAAATCGTCTTGGTCGAGATCAGCTGAAAAACGATGGAATATCCTGCATGGATCCAGCCGCGGAAAGCGCCAAAGATCAGCACAACTACCGTGTTAAAAAGGAAGACATACTGCCACAGCGATTTGCCGAACTTGTTGGAGAAATAAAGAGCTACAAAGTCGGTTCCGCCGGTCGACGCCCCGACCTTGAGGGCGATCACGACATTGAGCCCGTACAGAAAGCCGCCAAAAGCCACATTGAGCAGCACATCCTGCATCAGCGGCTGAAAATGGAATAGCTTGAGAAAAAGCGACGCGCAGCCGAACTGAATACAGCTGAAAAAGGTGAATCGAGGGCTGATGCCCCGCGCACAGAGCAGCGCGACCGGGATGTTCAATAACAGAATACCCAGCGAGGTCTCGATGTGGAATCCGGTTGACTCGGTAAGCAGGTTGATCAGCTGGGCAACGCCGGTAAAACCGCTTGAGATCAGACTGGATGGGTTCATAAACACCTGGATGACATAGGCCTGCAACGCAGCCGAGAGCACTACTCCAATCAGGGTGACGGCGTCCTTGCGAAGCCGTTTTTTGTTCACTTTCTCCATCCTACATTCCTCGCTTTTACAGCAGGCTTGGACCGTGCGCTGCGGTCAAACCCATTCTATCACACCCGTGTCGTTTTTTCCACTCCCTTACCAGAATTCCCGCAGCTGCTCCACCCATTCTACCAGCGCGAAACGCAGCTCATAATCCCCCTCGGTGACCATCTGCTCCTCTTCGGTATACTGATTTTCCTTTTCGGTCGCTGCGGGCAGGCAGAGCGGCGGAAAAAGGACGCAAAACCAGTTTTTCCCTGCCGCCTCGCCGATCTCAACCCGCACCGCATCATACCGCCCGGCGGGCAGCGTGAGTCCGGTATCCGGATACCGGGTAGTCGTGAAATAGAGGTTGGTCAGTCGAACATGTACCGGGTCATCACAGCCCTGTTCCCGAAGAGTTTCCTCGGCGATCTGCTGAATCCGCGACAGCTGCTGTGCGGCACGGTCGAGCGCCTGCTGCTTATCCTCCGACCCGGAAAAGAGCTCTCCCTCCTGTGCGAGGATTGCATCCCGCACCGCCAGTTTGAGCTGCTGGTCGGCTTCGCTGTCCGAGTTTGCCAGAATGTGCAGCCGCAGCGTATCGGTGCGGATCTCGTCACAGACCGCCGCGAAGCTGGAAAAAGAACAGGTCAATACCACCGCCAGCAGCAGCCCCAGCGCCAGCGCTATCTTAAACCGTTTCAAAATAAATCCGCCTTTCTCTGCCGGCCTCGGCCGGATTGTTGCAATCTCTGTTGCAACCAGAGTATCGGCGGTTTTCTGGAAAAATATTCCGCAAATCAAAAAACGGCGGGGTTTTCCCCGCCGCACGCAGTTCAAAAAATTGTCTCGATGATCGGTCCGCTGCGAGCCGGCGCAAGGATCCATACCTGTTCAAAGCCGGCCTCCTGCAACGCCCTGTAACCCCGCTGGGCAATCCGCGGCGAGGTAAAAATGCCGTAGGTTGCCGCCCCGCTGCCGGTCATCAGCGCCGCTTTGGCCCCAGCACCGGTCAGGATCCGGCAGATTCGGTCCGTATCTCGCCCGGCTGAAGCGCGCTGCAGCGCATTGCCTAGGCAGGGGAAGAGCGTGGTCAACGCACCCTCCCGGATCGCCTGTTCCGCCGCCAGATTATCGGGGCGGGTTCCCGCACCGACCTCGTCATAGGCCGCGAAGGCCTGTGGGGTGGAGACGCCATAACCCGGCATACAGACAACAAAAAGGCAGTCGGGCAGCGGCGGCAGCGGAGCAACCTGCTCGCCAAATCCCTGCACCCGGGCGGTACCGCCGACCAGCGCAAAGGGGACGTCCGCCCCAACCTCGGCCCCGATGCGGCAGAGCTCCTCTGTTGTAAGCTGTGCGCCGTAGAGTAGATTCAACCCCATCAGCACCGCGGCAGCATCGGCGCTGCCGCCACCCATGCCGGCGCGGATCGGGGCGCGCTTTTCCAGATGGATCCGCGCACCGGCCAATAAGCCAGTCTGCTGGAAAAAGGCGACTGCCGCTTTCCAGGCCACATTCTTCGGCCCCTGAGGCAGCGGCGCACCGGCAGCCGAAACCTCCAGCCAATCGCTGCGGGAAACCGTAACCCGCTCATACAGGCTAACCGCCTGCATCAGCATATCCATCGTGTGGTAACCATTCTCCTGCACACCGGTAATGTCCAGCGTCAGATTCAGCTTGGCCGGAGCCAACAGGGTTACCCCCTTCATCGACATCCCCTCCCCCACCGCCGTGGGCGGTTGGAATTTTCACCTCTCCGGCTCACAGCCGGAACAACGGGATTCTGCGAACCGCGATCGCCTTGACCGGGCACATCTCATGGCAGCAGAAGCAGCGGATGCAGCCGGTGGGATCGATATGCGCCTTTCCGCCCTTGAGTTGAATGGTATGTCCGGGGCAGATCTCGGCACATTTGCCACAGCCGATACAGTCGGTGCGGCGGATTACCGGGCGCGGAGCGGCCAGCTTGGTAACCAGCGGGCCGGCCCAGCGCAGACCGGTCGGGTAATGGTCGGAAAAGGTCAGGCTGGAAAAGCTGCCCGGCAGTTTCCAGTCGGAAATCGGCTTCAGCGAATCGCTGCCCGAAGCCAACATTTCGGGTTCAAATGCCTCAGCGCAAACCCCGCTGCGGATCCCTGCTGCAAGATAGGGGACCTTTTGGGGATCCAGCCCCATCAGCGCCGCGACTGCGAGATCGATCTGCCAGACGTCTTCGCCGCCCAGCAGCAGGCCCAGCGCCCGTGGACTGCCGCCGGCAGGGCCGTCGCCCTCCATGCCGACGATTGCGTCAAGGATGGTCAGATCCGGCGCAATGGCGCCTGCAAGATCACAGAGCATCTGACCGAAGCGCTCCCGGTCGGGGAACCGCATATGCATCTCGGCCTTTTGCAGTCCAGGGATACAGCCGAACAAATTTTTGACCGCGGCGGTCATGCCGGTCATCACATGGGTCTTGAACTTGGGCAGATCGATGATAAAATCGCACAGATGCACCGGGGTGATGAGATTAAACTCATGCACCAACGCACCCGCACAGGTGCGGGGGGCGCTGGTCGTCTTATCCCACAGTTCAACCCCGAGCCGCCCGCAGAGCTCGGTCAGCCCGCTGACCCGGTAAATTGCCCGCATACCGCCCTCATTATAGAGCCCGCCGCAGGAATCAGCGAGCAGAATCCGCTCTACCCCGCGCCGCCGCAGCGCGCGCACCACCGCTTCAACCACCGCAGGATGGGTGGTCACCGCATGCTCGGGCGGATGCTTTGCGAGCAGGTTCGGTTTGAGCAGCACACAGCTCTGCGGCCCCAGCCGCCGTGCTGCCAAAGATAGGGTGAAGATCCGCTCCACCGCGTCCGCAAGCTCCTCCGGGCGATCATAAGAAAGCCCTGGCTGCAACAGCATTGTTTTGGTCGACTCAGCCATTGCGGCACTCCTTCAAAAATGCTTCGATCCGGCCCAAAGCTTCGGAGAGATGGGCGACTGAATAGGAATAGGAGATCCGCACGAATCCCTCGCCCGAATCGCCAAAGGCATTGCCCGGCACCACCGCGACCTTTTTGGAGAAGAGCAGCTTTTCGCAAAATTCCTCCGACCCCATTCCGCTGACCGCGATACTGGGGAAGACATAGAACGCGCCTTCCGGCTCAAAGCAGGTCATCCCCAGCCGGTTGAGGGCGTTGACCAGGAATTTGCGGCGCATATCGTACTCGTCCCGCATCGCCTCGATCGCCTCGTCCCCTTCCCGCAGCGCCACTATTCCGGCATACTGGCTGGTGGTCGGGGCACACATGATTGCGTACTGGTGGATTTTGGTCATCGCCTGCATCAGCGGCGCCGGCGCGCAGACATAGCCCAGACGCCAGCCGGTCATCGCATAGGCCTTGGAGAAGCCGTTGATATAAATCGTCCGCTCCTTCATGCCGGGCAACGACGCAATACTGACATGCCGGCGGTTGCCGTAGGTCAGCTCGGCGTAGATCTCGTCGGTGAGCACCAGGATGTCGGTGTCCTTGAGGACCTCGGCCAGCGCGGCGAGATGCCGCTCCCGCATGACCGCTCCGGTCGGGTTGCAGGGAAAGGGCAGCACCAGAACCTTGGTGCGCGGGGTAATTGCCGCCCGCAGCTCCTCAGCGGTCAGCCGGAATCCATTTTCCGCTTTGAGAGGCAGCGGCACCGGCTTTCCGCCAATCAGCGCGGTCAGCGGCGCATAGCTGACATAGCAGGGTTCAGGGATGATAACCTCATCTCCAGGCTCGAGCACCGCTCTCAGCGCAAGGTCGATCGCCTCGCTGCCGCCTACCGTGACCAGCATCTCGGTATCGGGGTCATATTGCAGCTCAAATCGCCGCTCGAGGTACCGGGAAATCTCCCGCCGCATCTCGATCAGGCCGGCGTTGCTGGTGTACCAGGTCTTGCCCCGCTCCAGGCTCTTGATGCCTGCGTCCCGGATCATCCAGGGCGTCTTGAAATCCGGCTCGCCCACCCCCAGCGAGATGCAGTCCTCCATCGTCCCGGCAACATCAAAGAACTTGCGGATGCCGGAGGGCTTGAGTTCCCGCGCGCGGGCAGCGAGCAGTTTGCCATAATCTATCACAGGAAATTAAACCCTCTTTCATCCTTATTATTCTCGTCGACGTAGACCACTCCATCCTTTTTATAGGTCCGCAGCACAAAGTGGGTCGCGGTCGAGAGCACATCGTCCAGCGGAGACAACCGCAGAGCGACGAACAGCGCGATCTCCTGAAAGCTCTTGCCGGTCATCACCAGGCCCAGATCATAACCGCCACTCATCAGCATCACGCTGTCGACCTCGGGAAAACGGGCGATGGTGGAGGCGATCTCATCAAAGCCGTGATCCTTCTTCGGGCTGACCTTCAGCTCAATGAGGGCACGTACCCGGACAAAATCAGTCTTATCCCAGTCGATCAGGGTCTTGTATCCCTTGATCACCCCTGCCTTTGCATACTCGTCTATCGCCGCCGCGACCGCCTGCGGGGTACTGTCGACCATCGCCGCCATATCCTCCAGCGAAAGCCGTGCATTATCCTCTAAAATTTTCAAGATCCGATCCATACTTCTCCCGCCCTTTCTTTGAAACGCCGCGCGGCGGCGTCTTGTCGGATTGTCTTCTTTTTTCGCAGCGAAGACAATTTTATCTATTATACTTGATAATTGAGCGGTTGTAAATTATCTGATATAATAACCTAAAACAACTGTGCGGGGTATTCCCGCAGAAAAGAGGAATTCCAGATGAAGGCTGTTATTACCGTTGTGGGCAAGGATACCGTGGGCATCCTCGCCAAGGTTGCCGGGGTTTGCGCCGCGGCGAACGTCAATGTTGAAGAGGTCACCCAGAGCATCCTTGCAGGTACCTTTGCAATGATCATGGTGGTAGAGATCTCCCGCTGCAACGTCTCGTTTGACCAGCTGCAGCAGCAGCTTGCTGCGGCCGGCGAGGAGAAAGGGGTCGACGTCAAGGTAACGCGGCAGGAACTGTACGACGCGATGCACCACATCTGATCGCTTGGAAAGGATGAAACGGAATTATGCTGGATACCAAGGACATACTTGAAACAATCCGGATGATCAGCGATGAAAATCTGGACGTTCGCACCGTGACAATGGGCATCTCGCTGCTGGACTGTGCAGACGAAGATCCCCGCCGCGCCTGCGAAAAAATCTATAACAAGATCACCACCCGCGCCAAAAATCTGGTGCCGGTGGCCGAGGAGATCAGCGCCGCCTACGGGGTGCCGATCGTCAACAAACGGATCTCGGTAACGCCCATCGCGATGCTGCTGGCCGGCTGCAAGGATCCTGATCCGGTTGAGTTTGCCAAGACGCTGGACGCTGCCGCCAAGGCGGTGGGGGTCAACTTCGTCGGCGGTTTTTCCGCTCTGGTCCAAAAAGGCTTTTCGGCCGGCGACCGGCTGCTGATCGAATCAATTCCTGAAGCGCTGGCTCAGACCGATCTAGTTTGCAGCAGCATCAATATCGGTTCTACCAAGGCGGGCATCAATATGGACGCCGTCGCGATGATGGGCCCCATCGTTCGCCGCGCGGCCGAGATCACCGCCGAGCGCAACTGCATCGGTCCGGCCAAGCTGGTCGTCTTCTGCAATGCGCCGGAGGATAATCCTTTCATGGCCGGCGCGTTCCACGGCCCCGGCGAGCCGGATTGCGAGATCCATGTCGGTGTTTCTGGTCCCGGCGCGGTGCGGGCCGCCCTGGCAAAGCAGGCCGAGGGCATGGATCTCGGGCAGGTGGCTGAACTGGTCAAGCGTACCGCTTTCAAGATCACCCGGATGGGGCAGTTGGTCGGCACGCTGGTCAGCGAAAAACTGGGCGTTCCGTTCGGCATTGTTGATCTCTCCCTCGCCCCCACCCCGGCACAGGGTGACTCGGTCGCGAATGTGCTGGAAGAGATGGGGCTTGAAAGCTGCGGCTGCTGCGGCACCACCGCCGCGCTGGCGCTGCTCAACGACGCGGTCAAAAAAGGCGGCGTGATGGCCTCGAACTTTGTCGGCGGTCTGTCGGGCGCCTTTATCCCGGTGTCGGAGGACGCGGGTATGATCGCCGCCGCGCAGTGCGGCAGCCTGTCGATTGAAAAGCTCGAGGCGATGACTGCGGTTTGCAGCGTCGGCATCGATATGGTGATTCTGCCCGGCGATACGCCGGCCGAGGTCATCTCCGCCCTGATCGCCGACGAGGCCGCGATCGGTATGGTCAACTCCAAGACCACGGCGGTACGGGTAATCCCCGCCATCGGCAAAGAAAAGGGGGATATCCTCAACTTTGGCGGTCTGTTGGGCTGGGGACCGGTGATGGAGATCAATCGCTTCTCCCCGAAAAAATTCATCTCCCGCGGCGGACGGATTCCCGCCCCGCTGCAAAGCCTCAAGAACTGATCAACAACAAAAGACGGGCGATACGCTGGTATCGCCCGTCTTTTTTATAGCAGGTCACATTTTTGCTTGGCCCGCAAAATCCGCAGTACGCTCTCATCCAATCGAGACTCGTCGACTTCACCCTGTCTCACCGCGTCCAGCACCCCATCAAAAGCCGCTGTGTAATCCTGCGGCATCAGCAGCAGATCCGCGCCCGCCTCAACGGCCAGCACCGCTGCCTGCGCGCTGGTATACTGATCGGTGATCGCCCCCATTGCCAGCGAATCGGTCACCACCAATCCGTCATATCCCAGCTCGCCCCGCAGCCGGCCGGTGATCAATTCAGCAGAGAGGGAGGCCGGCAGTCCATCGCCGGTTATCTGCGGCAGCAGGATATGGGCGACCATTACGAGATCGGTGCTGTCCAGATTGTCGACAAAGGGGATCAGCTCCCGCTCCAGCAATTCCTCCCAACTCCGTTCCAGAAGAACATAGCCGTCATGGCTGTCCCCCCGCGTATCCCCGTGGCCGGGAAAGTGCTTGATGCAGCTGAGAACCCCCTCCTCGTGCAATCCATCGATGACTGCCAAAACCATTTCGGATACCAGGGCGGGATCGCTGCCGAAGGAACGAGAACCGATCACGCTATTCTGCGGGTTGGTCCAAAGATCCGCTACCGGTGCAAAATCCAGCGCAAACCCGTATTGATGCAGATAGGCTCCAATCGTACCGCCCAGCTGTCGCGCTTCCTCCACGTCTCCCCGCGCGCCGATCTCGGCCATCTGTTCAAACTGCGGCAGATCGAAACCGGCGCTATTTGCCAGCCGGGCGACGCTTCCGCCCTCCTCATCAACCCCGACCATCAGCGGAATCTCCCCCGCCTTTTCGATCTGTGCCATCATCGCGGAAAGCTGGTCCGGATTTGAAAGATTTTTTCCAAAGAGCACGATCCCACCGGCCGGATACTCTGCTAAACGCTCGGTCATCTCCTCGGTCCAGGTGGTCGCCCCAAAATCCGCCGCATCATGAACCTGCTGCGGGGTCAATTCCACACAGAGCGATTCCGGGCGGATCAAAAACAGCTGCCCCACCTTCTCCTCCAGCGTCATTCCGGCGAGCAGCTCGTCCACAGGGTCCGCTTGTGGCTCCGGTTCCTCCCGGCTGGGCGACGACGCCAAGCTGCTCGTGTCCGCCACGCCGGTCGATTGGGGCATCTCTTCGATACATCCAGCCAATACAAGTGCCGCGAGCAGCAGGATAAACCCACTCCACACCCGATGCGATCTTGCCAAACCGCTCTCCTCCTCCCATTCAAACAGGCTGTAAGATTCTCTTTTATTTTTAAGTATCTTATTATAGCTGCGGCGTATTTCGTTTGTCAAAAAAATTACTTGACTGGCCCGCGGCGGATGCTATAATAAGGGCACAAAATGCGGCCTGCCCGGCCGTGCAGTTTTGTTGGGGCGTTGCCCGGAAAGAGGAATAGTATGCTGGAGATTCGTCATTTTTCTAAAACCTACACCGGCGGCAAAAAAGCGGTGGAGGATTTGAACCTGACTGTTGAGGCCGGGTCAATCTACGGTTTTATCGGACACAACGGCGCGGGCAAAACCACGACCCTGCGCTCGGTTGCCGGAATTCTCGACTTTGAAGAGGGAGAAATTCTGATCGACGGGCATGATCTGCGCAAGGATCCCATCGCCGCCAAACGGGTGACTGCTTTCTTGCCGGACAATCCCGACCTGTATGATTTTCTGACCGGTATCAGTTATCTGACCTTTATTGCGGATCTTTACTCCATCCCGAAAGGAACGCGGCAGGAGCTGATTGGAAAATACGCCGATGCTTTCGAGCTGACCGGTGCGCTGGGCAGCCCGATTGCCGGCTATTCCCACGGCATGAAGCAGAAGCTGGCACTGATCTCTGCGCTGATCCGTCAGCCCCGCCTGTTGATTCTGGACGAACCGTTTGTCGGACTGGATCCGCTGGCTTCACATCTGCTCAAGGGGTATCTGCGGGAACTGTGCGACGCGGGCGGCGCGGTCTTTTTCTCCACCCATGTTTTGGAGGTCGCACAGAAGCTCTGTGACCACATCGCAATTATCCGTGGCGGCAAACTGGTAGAGGCCGGCCCGACCGATGAGGTGGTAGGCAATTCCTCGCTGGAAGATGTCTTTCTTGAGCTGGCCCGCCAGGGCGAGGAGGGGTGAACGATGACCGCATTTTGGGCGCTGATGAAGGTCAGCTTTAAGGGATTGCTGCTCTCGGCCAGTCCCTCCTCTAAAGCGAAAAAGAAGGCCGCCTCCGGTCTTGGTTTTCTAATCCTGATGAGTGCTTTGATGCTCTATCTGGGCGGTTTTTACAGTTTTGCCTTTGGTTCAATCCTCGCCCCGCGGGGCAGGTTGGATTTGCTGGTACTGCTGATGAGTGTAATGGCGGTCGCCCTTTGCTTCTTTTTTGGTCTGATGGGCAGCGCTGGTTTCGTCTTCGGCGGTAAGGACAATGACCTGCTGCTCGCGCTGCCGGTGCCGGTCACAACGATCCTGCTTTCGAAAGTATTGGCCCTCTACCTTGAAAATCTGATCTTCACGCTATTTCTGCTGCTGCCCTCGACGGCGGCCTGTCTGTACTACGGTGGAATAAGCGCGATCTTTCTCCCCTATCTTCCGTTTGCTCTTCTGCTGCTGCCGCTGCTGCCCAGCGCGCTCTGCCTGCTGATCGGCTTTGTCTTCAGCTTGATTCAGTCCCGGGTACGTCACCGGGCACTCATCAACAACCTGTTGTACCTGGGCTTTTTCGCCGGCATTATGATCCTGAGCATGAAGATGAGCTTTACCATGTCGATGGGAGACGCCGCCAGCGCGGTCTCGATCGGCCCTGCGCTGAGCTGGGCGCTGCCGGCAGTCTGGCTTTCCCGCGCACTCTGTACCGGTTCACTAACCGCGCTGCTCTCCTTCATTGCCGGCTGTATTCTTCCCTTTGCGCTGACCATCCTCCTCTTCGGCCGCTTCTATAAGGGCATCCTCACCCGGCTGAGTTCGGTTCATCTGCGTCAGGATTACAAGCTGACCCAGGTCAAAACCACCGGTCCGCTGGCTGCGCTTTACAGCAAGGAAATCCGCCGAATTTTTGGTACTCCCGTTTATCTGATGAACTCCGGTATCGGCTCGCTAATGCTGCTTGCCGGCGGAATTTATGCCTTTATCAAGGGCGATGCCGCCGCGCTGCTCTTTGGCTCCATTCCCGGCGGCGCCGGGATCCTGACCGGGCTGCTCGCGCTGGTTCTTGGTTTTTGTGTGATGCTCTGTTCCACTACCTCCGCCTCGATCTCCCTTGAGGGCAGCCGGCTATGGATTCTGCTCGAAGCACCGGTTCCGGTGGGCACCATCTTTTCCGCCAAACTGCTCGCCGGACTGACCCTCAGCCTGCCTGCAGTCGCGATTGGCGTGCCGCTGGGTGCGATTGGTTGCGGACAGGGCCCGCTCGAGGTTTTCGCATTGACCGTGCTTGGTTTTGCGGCAGGCTGCTTTACCGTTCTCGAGGGGTTGGTGCTGAACCTGCTTTGGCCCAAGCTGGATGCGGTCAACGATACCGTTATCGTCAAGAACAGCATGAGTGTGATGGTTCAGGTCTTTGGTTCGTTCGGACTGCTTGCAGCTGGTGCGGGGCTCTTTATCCTGTTGCAGAAGTTTCTCAGCGCGGCAGGCGCATTGCTGTGCATCTCCGGGTTATTGATTGTCTGCTGCGTCGTCTTTCTGCTGTTGTTGCGCGGCTGGGGAAAACGGGCGTTTTCCCGCCTGTGCAGCTGATCTTTTCCCCGCTGTTTCAAAGGAGTGGTTGTGGTGAAGCCGCTTACCAAATCGATTATCCTTTCCCTGCTGCCCCGGCGGTCACCGGACGCGCATAAGGGAGATTTCGGCAAGCTATTGATTCTGGCTGGCAGCAGCCGGTACCGCGGCGCGGCGCAGCTTGCCTCTGCCGGTGCGCTGCGGTGTGGTGCGGGCATTGTCACCCTCGCTTCGACCGAGCGGGTCATCTCCGCCGCAGCCTGCGCGCTGCCGGAGCTCACCTTTCTCCCGCTGCCGGAAGACCCGGATGGTTCGATCTCCGCTCTGGGGCTTGACACCTTACTTGAGACTGCAAAAGGATATACCGCGCTGGCCATCGGCTGCGGCCTGACCTGTTCTGCCGGCCCGAATACATTAGTTCACGCGCTGCTCGACCTGCCGCTGCCGCTGGTGCTTGACGCGGACGGATTGAATCTGATCGCCGCCGACCCGGATTGTCTTTGCCGGCGCGCCGCCCCCACCCTGATTACCCCTCATCCGGGGGAGATGGCCCGGCTCTGCGGCTGCTCTGTATCCGAGGTTCAGGGAGCACGGGAGGCCCATGCATCGGCTTTTGCACAGCGTACCGGGTGCGTTGTACTGCTCAAAGGCCATGGTAGTTTGATCGTCACACCGGACGGGGATTGCCGCCGCAACCCCACCGGAGGTCCCGGGCTGGCGCGTGGCGGCAGCGGCGATCTGCTGACCGGGATGGCCGGCGCCTTTCTCGCACAGGGACTGACACCGAGGGATGCGGCTTTGTGTGCCGCGTGGCTGCACGGCGCGGCTGCCGACGCCTGTGCCGCCCGACGTGGCACACTTTCGATGTTGCCCCATGAATTGCTTGACGACCTGTGTGATCTGCTTGCCTCAAACAATCTTTGATTTTCGTGTCTTAAAAGGCCCCTGCTCAAGGCGCGGTGGCGTAAGAAAACAACGCCGTAAAAAGGCCGCTTTTGCGCGGCTGCGTACGAACGCAAAGCGTTCGTGCGTACAAATTCTCCGGGGCAGCTTTGCTGCCCGCACAACCACAAAGGGT
>CALXBG010000055.1 GCA_944386485.1 uncultured Pygmaiobacter sp.
CTTGAGACCGAGGTCTGGCAGAGTCCCGGTATCTCGGCAGAGGAAAAGGACGGCTGCGCCGAGCGGGCGGCCGCGCAGGTCGAGCGGATGAATTGGCTGGTTCAAACGCTGCTCAAGCTCAGCCGGCTCGAGGCCGCCGCCGTCCCGTTCGAACCGCAGTCCGTCGCCGTTGCAGCGCTGTTCGACCGCGCGGCGGAGGGGCTTGAGGGTCTCGCACAGCAGCGCGGCGTCTGCCTGCGATTTGACAGCCCGCAGGGGGCTGTCTGCCGGTGCGACCCCGCCTGGACCGCCGAGGCGCTGACCAACCTGCTCAAAAATGCCGTCGAGCACACCCCCGCCGGGGGCACCGTGATCCTCTCTTTTTGCTCCACCATCCTCTTTGATGAATTTACGGTCGAGGACACTGGCGGCGGTATCCCGCCCGAGGCGATGGGCCATCTGTTCGAGCGGTTCTGGCGCGGCCCCGGCTCGCCGCAGGGCTCAGCCGGCATCGGTCTGCCGCTGGCAAAGGCCATCGCCGAGGGGCAGGGGGGCGGCCTGACGGCTGAAAATATCCCGGGCGGCGCGCGGTTCATACTGCGTCTTTACCGGTGACAAAACCGTCACCCGGCTGTCACCGCGCTGTCAGTCTCACGGCGTATCTTTGGGGCAGACGGGCAGGGAATGTCCGCCGGACAAGGAGGAACAACAAATGTCCTATTTGAAGGTAACCGACCTTCGGCGCAGCTTTGGCGAGGGGGAGTCCCGGGTCGACGCGCTGCGCGGGGTCTCGTTTGAACTGCAGCGGGGGGAATTTGTCGCGATCATGGGCCCTTCGGGCAGCGGCAAGTCCACCCTGATGCATCTGCTGGGCGGGGTCGACCGGCCCACGAGCGGCAGCATCGAACTCGAGGGGGTTTCTCTTGAGAGCCTGAGCGAGGAAAAGCGCGCGCTCTTCCGCCGTCGGCAGATCGGTCTTGTCTATCAGTTCTACAATCTGGTGTCGCTGCTCACGGTGCGGGAGAACATCGCGCTGCCGCTGCTGCTCGACGGCCGCAGCCCTGCGCCGGGGCAGCTGGAAAAGCTGGCCGAAACCCTCGAGCTCTCGGACAAGCTCGACGCCTATCCCCACCAGCTCTCGGGCGGACAGCAGCAGCGGGCCGGCATCGGCCGGGCGCTGATCACCTGCCCTGCGCTGCTGCTCGCCGACGAGCCGACCGGCAACCTTGACTCGGCCAATACCCGGCAGGTGATGGCGCTGCTGCGGGGCTTTCACCAGTCGATGGGACAGACCATCCTGATGATTACCCATGACCGGGAACTCGCGCTGCAGGCACAGCGGATTCTGACCCTCGAGGACGGCAAGATCATCCGAAATGAGGTGAACCGATGAAAGCGATCTGGTTCATCACCGCCCGCCAGCTGCGCCGCGGTGGCTGGCGCAGCGCGCTGGCCCTCGGGGCAGCGCTGCTCTCGACCATTCTGCTCTCGGGCACCCTGCTGGGCGGTCAGGCGCTCTTTAATCTGCTGATCGCCGACCCGGAGAATCTCAGCCCGCTGGCCATCCTGGTACGCGGCGCGGCGGGAATTGTGACCGTCTTTCTGCTGCTCGCCACCGGGGTGCTGATCCGCAGCAGCTTTTCCGCTTCGCTCGCCCAGCGGGTGCGGATGCTCGGCCAGCTGGCCAGCGTCGGGGCCACCCGCCGCCAGCTGCGCGCGAGCGTCTATCTCGAGGCGGCGGCGCTCGGCCTCGTCGCCATCCCCACCGGGCTGATCGCCACCCTGATCGGTCTTGGCGTCGCCTTTTCCTTCCTCAATTCCAACGAGGCCTTTCTCGAACGGTTTGGCCGGCTCCAGCTGCCTCTTTCGCCGCTGCTGCTCGGCTTTTGCGCCCTCATCGCGCTGTTTGACCTGCTGCTCGCTGCCCACGGACCGGCACGGCAGGCTTTCCGGGTCGAGCCGATGGCAGCGCTGCGCCGTCCGGCGGACGCGGGCTCTCCCCGCCGCGCGCTGCGCTGGCACAAGGGCGCATCTGCGCCGCGTCAGCTGGCCCGCCGCAGCCTTGCCCGGGCCGGGGCGCGGTTTCGCCCCCTTGCCGCCGGCATCGCCGCCTGCGTCGCGGCGCTGCTGGTCTGCACCGGTTTTGTCGACGCGGTGAACCAGGCCTATGCGGCGGACGTGCCGACCTACCGTTACCGGGTGATGCTCTGGGGCACCGGCGGCACCCGGCCGGATGCCATCCTCGCGGAGATCGGCAGCTGGGACGAAAAACCGCTCGTCACCGAGGAAACCGAGTACTGGACCGACCAGGGCGCGATCATCACCTATATTCTCGAGGATGAGGACTTCGCCGCCTGGTACGGCGCGCCGCTCACACCCCGGGAGGGGGAGATTCCCTGTGTCGAGGCCACCGCGGGTTCCAACCTGCCGGCGGTGGAGACTGCGCCGCTGTATCAGAACTTCACCACCGTCCTCGTCGGCAGCTGCGACACCCCGCTGCCCTACGGCGCCGGGCCCGCGCCCTACACCGTCCAGAGCTGCTCGATTCGGGTCACCAGCCGCAGCGCGATGGAGGCGGTCACCGGCAGTGAGAATTTTACCCCTCAAGACCGCACTTTTCTGATCTACGCCGACCCTGAAAGCGGCGCGCCGCTGACCTCCGACATCCTCACCCTGCTCGACCGGGAGGGCTTTTACCGGTATGGGATCTCCGACTGCACCCCCGGCTCGGAATGGGCGCAGCGCCGGGTCGCGATCCCGCTGCTGCTGGGTGTCTTCTTCGGCGGCTTCCTCGTGCTGGTGCTCGCCTTCTGCGCGGCCGGGGTATTGGGTACGGTGGGCGGCTCGCTGGCGCTGCGGCGGCGGGAACTTGCTCTGCTCCGCTCGGCGGGGGCGACCCTCGCCCAGCTGCGCCGGATGCTGGCCCTCGAGGCGGTCAGCTATACCGCGGCGGGGGTGCTGATCGGGCTGCCGGCGGGGATGCTCTTCCTCTCGCTGGTGGGCAGCTTCCTTTGGTCCGGCCTGTTTGACATCCTCTCTCCGCTGCCGATTGTTGCCGCCACAGGCGGCGCGGCGCTGGTCTGTGCGCTCGCCCTCGCGCTCAGCCTGAACAGCCTCAAGCGTCTCTCGGTCACCGAGGCGCTCTCGATCGGGGAGTGACGCCGCCAGACTCTTGTCCTTCCTTTTTTCTTCCTATAAACTAAAGGGGAAGCAACAGGGGAGGGATTTCATGAAAGGGTTAAAGTTTCTTCTTCTTGGTATCTTTTTCGTTTTGTTCGGTATTTTCTGGCTTCTCTTTACAGACGCCTTCTCCGGGTTTGAGGCGATGGAGCTCGTCGCACTTTTCTCTCCTCTGCTCGGCTTTGGGCTGGCGCTCTTCGGATTCTTTTCCAAAAATAAGGATTGAGCTTCTGGCAGACGCACTTTCGGTGCGTCTGCCTTTTTTGTGATGGTCAGCTCTATTCAAATATGATACAATGTAGTTGTCTTATGTGGACAAAATAGATTTGCGTGGGTTTGGCGCTGCCGGCCGCCTTTTGCCCGTTTCCCCGTCATAAACCTGCTGCCGAACCTCAAAGGGCCGTGCGGCCAAATCTGGAAAGGATGATTCGCTTGCCTAAAATTCAGCCCAAGAATCTGCTGCTCGACCTTCTCTATGACGTCGCCGGCAGCCTCGTCTTCGGCCTTGGCCTTTATACCTTTGCGCGGGAGGGCGGCTTTGCCACCGGCGGTTTTTCCGGCCTTGGCCTGATGCTCAACCACCTCACCGGCCTGCCGATCGGTACGCTGACCTTTTTGCTCAACATCCCGCTGATCATCCTCAGCTACCGCACGCTGGGGCGCTGGTTTTTGCTGCGGACGCTGAAAACGATGATCATCCAGACGCTGATCCTCGACCTTGTCATGCCGCTCTTTCCGACCTATAGCGGCAACCCGCTGATCGCCGCCCTCTTCACCGGCGTGCTGGTGGGCGCCGGCCTTGCGATTATTTATATGCGGGGTTCTTCGACCGGCGGCAGCGACTTTCTGATCCTCTCGCTGCACAAGATTCTGCCCCACATGTCGGTGGGCCAGTTCTCGCTGATGATCGACTGTGTCATCCTGCTGCTGGGCGCAGCGGTCTACGGCAACATCGACGCTGTTCTTTATGGTCTGATCTCCACCTTCGCCTGCAGCCAGGTGATGGACCGGGTGCTCTACGGCGCGGGCAGCGGCAAGATGGCGATTATCATCACCGGGGACGGCATGGAAACCGCCCGGGCCATCAGCGACAGCATCGACCGCGGTTCCACCCTCATCAAGGCGGTGGGCACCTATTCCGGCGACGGACGGGATATGCTGCTGTGCGCCTGCAGCAAAAACCAGATCTTCAAGGTTCGCGCTGCTGCCCATGCGGTGGATCCCCAGGCGCTGGTGATGATCACCGAGGTGGATGAGGTTTACGGCGAGGGCTTTAAGCCGCACGAACAGAAAAATTGAGACCACATAATGGGACCACGCAGCAGCATGGTCCCATTTTTTATCTATAAAAAGAGGTTTTCCCCATTTTCCACAGAGTTTTCAACATCTCCACCCGGCACAACATTTCTCCCCCATCCCGGATGCAAAAAAGCCGATTTTTGCGCCGGTTGGTTTATTCTGGAAATAAATTGGATGATTTTGGAACCCTATATTACCCATTGTATACCCTTATTTTTCGTGGAATGTTGAAAACCCTGTGGAAAATGTGGAGAACAGCGAATTTATATCTCCACTTTTTCCACCGTCTGCCTGCGGCAATGTCAACGTGAGAAAACTTTTAGTTGAATCCCCTTCCCAGCCGGGGCAATAACAAAAAAAGGATGAAAAGCAAGAATAATCCATCCTTTTTTGGTATCCGCCGAAGTTTTCCACCGCAGACAAGAGAATTTCTCCACCTTTTCCCCAAGCAGATGGTTTCCTTTTGCAAAATGGTGGAAATTCTCGCGTCAGCATGCTAAAATAGAGATAATCCAATCCGGGCGTCTCGCCCGGATTTGTACAAGGAGGGCATTGTTATGAAAATGATTACTGCAATTATCAATAAAGAGGACTCGAACGCCGTATCCTCCTCGCTGACCAAGGCCGGTTTTTCGGTCACCCGGCTGTCCACCACCGGCGGCTTTCTGATGGCGGGCAATATCACCATGCTCATCGGTGTTGAGGATGATAAGGTTGACGAGGTCATCTCGATCATCTCGGAACACTCCTGCCAGCGCAAGGAGATTGTCCCCTCCACCGCCTCCTACGGCGTCGGGGTCACCACCGCCTTCCCGCTGGAGGTCACCGTCGGCGGCGCGACCATCTTTGTGACCAACGTCGAGCGATTTGAGAAGGTTTGATGCTCGATCGGCTCTGTGGCAACGAGCCGCTCAAGGCGGCTCTTCGCCCCGCCCTCGCGTCGGGGCGGCTGCCGCATGCCATTCTTTTGTGCGGTGCGGATGGGTTGGGCCGCAACTTTGCCGCCCGGCTGATCGCCGCGGACTATCTCTACCCGAATGGCGGCGCCGGGGCGCAGGCCGTTGTTGAGGGCCGCTCGCCCGAGTGCCTGACCGTTCGCCCCGAGGGGGACGGAGACGTCATCCGGGTCGACCGGATCCGGGAACTGCGAACGGCGGTGCGCGCCAGCGCACTATCTGCCGAGGGGCGCATCGCCCTTGTCGAGGATGCCCACAAGATGCAGCCGGCGGCTGAGAACGCGCTTCTCAAGGTGCTCGAAGAACCCCCCGCCGGGGTGGTTTTTCTGCTCACCGCAACCAGCGAGGCGGCGCTTTTGCCGACCATTCGCAGCCGCTGTGCCCGGTATGCGCTGACCCCGCTGGACCGCTCACAGGCAGTCTCGCTTTTGACCGCGCAGGGCTGCGCGCCGGCGGATGCCGAATTTCTCTGGGCCGTCTATGACGGAGCGCTGGGCCGCTGCCTTGCGGCGGCGCAGAATCCCGCCCGAATGGCGCTGCTGCGCCGGGCAGCCGACTTTTATCTGCTGCTCTGCCGGCGGGACCTGTACGGGATGCTCGCCGCGGTGCGGGAATTTGAGGGCAAAGGGGAACGGGAACAGGCGCTCTCCTTTCTGTCCGACCTCGCGGGGATTCTCGGCGCTTTTCTCGACCAGCGCTGTCCGCCCGGCCTTGATCTGCTGGATCCGGAAGCTGCCGCCGCCGCGCTGCCCGCTGTCACCGAGGCGGCAGGCCGTCTGCGCGCTGCCGGCAGCCCAAAATTGATCTTCACCCTGCTGGCCTTACGGCTGGCGGGCCGCTAGGGGGCGGTTTTCCCCCTTTTTTGCGTTGTCCGAATTTCGCCGCAGGACAGCGCGCGCTGTCTCTCCAGCGCCAGCACTCTCCGCAGCGGCAGCGGCAGGATGGATTATGGCAAAGGTTATCGGCGTCCGGTTCAAAGCCGGCGGTAAGGTTTATTATTTTGATCCCGGCGCGCTCGCGATCGAGCGGGATGATTATGTGGTGGTTGAGACCAGCCGCGGCACCGAGTGCGGCGAGGTCTGTCAGGGCATCCACGAGGTTCCGCAGGCGGGGCTGGTTGGGCCGCTCAAACCGGTGCTGCGTTTGGCCGACGACGTAGACATCCGCCGGATGCGCCAAAACCGGGAGGACGAGCAGAAGGCTTTTACCATCTGCGAAGAGCGGATTGCCAAGCATCAGCTCGAGATGAAGCTGGTCGATGTCGAGTACGCCTTTGACCGCAGCAAGATTCTCTTTTACTTCACCGCCGACGGGCGGATCGATTTCCGGGATCTGGTCAAGGATCTCGCCGGGGTCTTTCGCACCCGGATCGAGCTGCGCCAGATCGGGGTGCGGGATGAGAGTAAGATGCTCGGCGGCCTTGGCATCTGCGGCCAGCCCTTCTGCTGCAGCCGGTTTTTGACCGATTTTCAGCCGGTCTCGATCAAGATGGCAAAGGAGCAGGGGCTTTCCCTCAACCCGACCAAGATCAGCGGCGCCTGCGGGCGGCTGATGTGCTGTCTGGCCTATGAGCAGCCGGCCTATGAATATCTGTCCGGCATCACCCCCGGGGTGACCAGCTATGTCAGGACCCCCGATGGAGAGGGCACCGTCTGCGAGGCGAATCTGATCTCGGGCCAGGTCAAGGTCCGGCTGGATAACGCCCCCGAAGTACCCAAGACCTACCACCGTGACCAGATCATCATCCTGCGGGCCGCGACCAAAAAGGCGGGCAAACGCAAGCCGCAATCGGCTTCCCGCAGCGCGGCAAAGCAACAGCCGCAGCCGGCAGCGAAACAACAGCCGGTGGCAAAACAGCAGCCGGCCACTCCCGCGCCGGCCGAGAGCGAACCGGCCGGTGAGCGGCAAGCCGCCGCTGAGGGAGAAGCGGCCAAAACCGGAACCCGCCGCCGCAGAAGAGGGCGGCGCGGAGGCGGGAAAAAGGCCGCAAACCCCGCGCCGGAAAGCTGAAAAAGGCGAAAAATTTTCGCTTGATTATTTTGCGATTTATGATAGAATAAGAACAAATGGAGGTGTTAAAACATGGCCTACAAGATTAGTGATTCCTGCATCGCCTGCGGCACCTGCGCTGGCGAGTGCCCCGTCGGCGCCATCGCCGAGGGTGACGGCAAGTATGAGATCGACGCTAGTGCTTGCATCAGCTGCGGTACCTGCGCCGGTGCTTGCCCTGTCGGCGCCATCGCCGAGGAGTAATTCTCAGAAAACCGAAAATCAGGGCGGGCGGTTAGCCCGTCCTGATTTTTTTCTGTCCGGAAAGGGGGGCGCGGCGGTTGATCGAGGCGCAGCGGCTGGCCGGGGGTACCCCGGTTTACATCAACGAGACCCATCGCTTCGGCACCGACGCGATGCTGCTGTCTGATTTCTGCGGCGTTCACCGGCTGTGGACCGTCTGCGACCTGGGCAGCGGCTGCGGCATTATCCCGCTGCGCTGGTATGACCGGGGACACCGCGGCCGGTGCTGGGCGATCGAGCTTGATCCTGCCGCCAGCGCGCTGCTTGAGCGGGCGGCGGCCGAGGCGGGGGCGGACAACCTCATTCCCCTCACAGCCGACCTGCGCCGGCTGCCCGGCCAGCTTCCCCGGGGACAGTTTGATCTGGTCAGCTGCAACCCTCCCTATTTCACCGGCGGCAAGGTCTCGGAAAAGCCGGGGCGGGGCGCAGCACGCCATGAGCTGTATTGTACTGTGGAGGATGTCTGTGCCGCGGCGGCGACGCTGCTGCGGGACGGCGGCCGGCTTTGCCTTTGCAACCAGCCCCGGCGGCTGGCCGATTGCATCGCCGGTATGCGGCAGGCGGACATCGAACCCAAGCGGTTACAATTTGTCCGCCGGCGTCCGGGCAGCCGGCCCTGGCTCTTTCTGCTCGACGGCCGGCGGCATGGACGCCCGGGCCTTGAGTTGATGGAGGATCTTGTAATCGAGGCGGCGGAGGGCGGATTTTCCGACCAGCTGCTGCGAATCTACGGCAAAAAGGAGGGACACACGGTTGAGTGAAGAGAAGACGGGCTGCGGCACCCTGTACGTGGTGGCCACCCCGATCGGCAACCTCGGGGATCTGACCCCCCGGGCCGCCAAGACCTTTGCCGCTGCGGATTTCGTCGCGGCGGAGGACACCCGGGTGACCCTGCGTCTGCTCAACCATCTTGGGCTGAAAAAGCCGATGGTCAGCTATTATGAGCACAACCTGCGTCAGCGCGGGGAACAGATCCTGCGCCGGATCGAGGCGGGGGAGAACTGCGCGCTGTGCAGCGACGCCGGGATGCCGGCAGTCAGCGACCCCGGTGAGCTGCTGGTCACCGACGCGCTGGCGCGGGGGATCCGGGTGGTGCCGGTTCCGGCGGCGAGTGCTGCTGTGACTGCGCTCGCGGTATCCGGCCAGTCCACCGGCCGGTTCTGTTTTGAGGGCTTTTTGCCGATGAACCGCCGCCAGCGGCGCGAGCGGCTGGAAGAAACCCGCACCGAACGGCGAACCCTGATCTTCTACGAGGCGCCGCACAAGCTGACCTCCACCCTTGCCGACCTGCTCGAGGCATTTGGGGACCGCAGCGTCACCGTCTGCCGGGAGCTGACCAAGCTGCATGAGGAGATCTGGAAGACCACTCTGTCGGCGGCGCTGACACATTATACCGAAAATACCCCCAAAGGGGAATTCGTGCTGGTGATCGCGGGTGCACCCGCACCTGTCGAACACAGCTGGACGCTGGAGGAGGCGGTTGCGCTGGCCGAACAGCTTACAGGGGAGGGCAGCTCTCCCACCGCAGCCTGCCGGCAGGCCGCCGCCGAGAGCGGCTTTGCAAAGAGCGAGATCTACCGTCTTTTGACGTCCAAAAAGGAGGGGTAACGGGTGGCGAAATCGACCCAGCTGATCATTGTTTCGGATTCCCACGGCAATCGGGAGGGGCTCGTCCGCGTTCTGGATGCCCACCCGAAGGCCGATGCGCTGCTCTTTCTCGGGGATGGACTGGCCGATCTTGCGGCCGTACAACAGACCACCCGCTGCCCGATGCTGTATGAGGTGCGGGGCAACTGCGATTATGACAAGAGCGTGCCGGCCGACCGGCTGATCAGCCTGGGCGGGCTGCTGCTCTTCGTCACCCACGGCAACGGGTATGAGGTCAAGCTGACCACCGGCCCGCTGCGCCGCGCCGCCGCCCAGCGCGGGGCCGAAGCGGTACTCTTCGGCCATACCCACAGCCCCTATTATGCCTATATCGACGGCATTTATCTGTTTAACCCCGGCTCGATCAGCGTGCCCCGGGTCGGCCGTCCCACTTACGGACTGCTGACCATCCGGGACGGAGAGCCCGAATTTGAACACAGGGAGGTGCCCCGATGAGCCTTCGCTACCTGTCCGAGGTTGATTCCACCAACAGCTGGCTGATCCGCAACGTGGCGCAGCTGGAAGACGGCGACGCGGTGTATACCGACAACCAGACCGCCGGCCGGGGCCGCAAGGGGCGGGTGTGGGAGAATCTGCCCGGCGGCATGCTCTGTCTGAGTATGTTGATCCGCCGCCCGCTGGCCGATCCCGCCACCCTGCCGCTGCTCTCTTCTCTCGCCGCCGACGACGCGGTATCCGCCCTCTGCGGGCGGCCGGGCGAGATCAAGTGGCCCAACGATCTGCTGCTGGGCGGCAAAAAGATCTGCGGAATCCTCTGCGAGAGTCTGCAAGCGGGGGACAGCGCCTGTTATATCACCGGCATTGGGATCAATCTGTCCCAGCCCGCCGACTTTTTTGTCCAGCGGGGTATTCCACACGGCGGCTCGATTTTCTCGGTGACCGGGGTCCGCAGCACGCTTGATGACGCGGCCCAGGCGCTTTACACCGCGCTGAACCGGCGGATCGCCGCCTTTGCCGAGGGGGGATTTGCCGCGATTGCCGCAGAGTATCGCGCTGCCTGCGTCAACCTCGGGCGGGAGGTCTGGACCGACACGCTGCGCGGGGTCGCCGCCGCGGTGGATGACGCCGGACGGCTGGTCGTCCGCACCGAAACGGGGGAGACCGCGGTCTTCACCGGCGAGGTGACGGTGCGCGGCATCTACTGATGGATGAGCTGGAGACGAAGATGAACACACCGTTGCTCTATACCGAACGGTTGATTCTGCGAAGATTCACCGGGGAGGATCTCGAGGCGCTATACCGGATTTACAGCGACGAGGAGGTCAACCGGTTTCTTCCCTGGTTTCCCGTCAAAACGCGGCGGGAAGCGGAGCTTCTCTTTGCGGAACAGTATGAGAAACCGTATGCGCTGCCGTTTGGCTATCGCTATGCGGTTTGCCTGAAAGAGGATAATCTGCCGGTCGGCTATCTTCATGTCGGCGGCGCGGACAGCTTTGATTTCGGCTACGGCCTGCACAGGGATTTTTGGCACCGGGGCATCATCACCGAAGCTGGAAGGGCGGTCATCGACCGGCTGCGGCAGGATGGCATTCCCTACATCACCGCCACCCACGACGTCAACAACCCAAAAAGCGGTGCGGTCATGAAACGGCTTGGCATGAAATACCAGTATTCTTACGAGGAACAATGGCAGCCCAAGAATTTTCTGGTCACCTTCCGGATGTACCAGCTGAATCTGGATGAACGCAAAGACCGGGTTTACACCCACTACTGGGATACGTCCCGAGTGCATTTTATCGAGCCCGGGATTTGATTCTCATAAAAGAAGGACCTTTTGTAGCAGCGCAAAAGGTCCTTTTTTATTGTGTTTTTCAGTCCTCCGTATCCGGCGCCACCTGCCGCAGAATCTCCTCGACCGTGGTATGGTAAAGCTTTGCCAGCGCAATCAGATTCGCGGTACTCGGATCACTCGCGCCGCTCTCCCATTTGGAGACCGCCTGCCGGCTGACCCCAACCGTCTGAGCGACAAACTCCTGGGTCATCTTGTTCTCAACCCGCAGTACCCGCAGCGCGTCGCCAAGGCTCTGGCGCAGCGCGCGCTCCTCCTGCCGTACCTCCTTCGAGCGGATATAGACCCGCAGCGCCCGGATCACAAGGATCAACAGGTAGATAAAGAGAGCGAATATCCCCAGCGAGATCAGCCCCCAGACTGCGATAGCTAGTGTTGCCCCGATCATTCCGATATCCATATTCTTGCCTCCTTTCGCCCTCTATCCTACCACCGGCGGGCAGGTTTCCTCCACCAACTATCCCGCAACCTTGGGTTGCAGCGTGCTGTTTTTGCCTTTTTGGAAGAAAACAACAAGGGCCGGCACAGCACCGGCCCCCTTTGTATTCTCAGATTCGCGCGATCACCCCGGCGGTGACGGTACTGGCGGTGCGGCAGTACTCGGTGATATCAAACTGCTGAACCACCAGCTTCTCCCGGGCATCCTCGTCGCAGTTATCGCTCATCGTGCGAAGGATGACAAAGGGAATATCGTTCTTCGCCGCGACCTGCGCGACGGCCGCCCCCTCCATCTCGACACAGGCGGGGTGACAGGCGGCCTCGATCTTCCGCTTGGTCTCGCTGTCCCCGATAAAGAGGTCGCCGGTCGCGATCCGGCCGACTAGATACCGCACCCCAGCTGCCTCACAGGCAGACCGGGCCGCCTCGATCATCGCCGGATCGGCGGGATAAGCCGACAAAAACGGATAACTCTGTGCAATCATCGGCAGCTCGGCGTCGTGGTAGACCGCCTCATTGCTGATGACCATATCTCCCACGCCGATCCCGGTACTCATATTTCCCGCAATACCGGAAAAGACCAGCGCCTTTGCCCCAAAGATCGAGATCAACAGCTGAGCGGCCACCGCCGCGTTGACCTTGCCCATACCGGCGCAGCAGACGACAACGGCCTTACCCTCCATCTCGCCGCGGATAAACTCAACCCCTGCGAGCTTTTGGGTTTCCTTGCCCTCCAAACGGGCGGCGAGCAGCGCGACCTCCTCCGGCATTGCGCCGAGCACCCCGATGGTTTCGATCATATTCGTCTCTCCTCTCTCAAAGAAAGGGCCGCGCAGCGCGCGGCCCTGCCGGTTTTAGACATTGAACAGGAACTCGATAATATCCCCGTCCTGCACCACATATTCCTTGCCCTCGGTGCGCTGCTGGCCTTTGGCCTTGACCGCCGCCATATTGTAGTCGCTGGCGGCAAAGTCGGCATAGCTGACCACGCTCGCCCGGATAAAGCCCCGCTCAAAATCAGAGTGGATCTTACCCGCCGCCTGCGGGGCCTTGGTGCCCTTGCGGATGGTCCAGGCGCGGCACTCCTTCTTGCCGTCGGTCAAAAAGCTGATCAGACCCAGCAGCCGGTAGCTTGCCCGGATCAGGTTGTCCAGGCCGGTCGCCTCGATCCCCATCTCGGCGAGGAACTCCTTCTTCTCCTCCGGAGTGTAGTCGGCGATATCCTCTTCGGTCTTGGCGCAGATGGGAATACACTCGGCCCCTTCCTCGGCGGCGCGGGCCTTGACCGTCTGGTAATGGCGGTTATTTTCCATGCCGTCCATCAGGTCATCCTCGCTCATATTGGCCGCATAGATGACCGGCTTTGCGGTCAGCAGCCCCATCTCCTTGAGCAGCAGCGCCTGCTCCTCGTCCTCTTCGTCAAAGTCGAAGGTGCGCGCGTTCTTTCCCTCTCCGAGATGAGCCTCCAGCTCACCGAGCCAGCCGGCAAGCGCGGCCGCCTTCTTATCTCCGGTCTTGCCGGCCTTAGCCAGCTTTGCCGCGCGGTTGCTCACCACCTCGAGATCGCTGAGGATCAGCTCGGTATCGATGGTCTCAATATCCTGAATCGGGTCCACCGTTCCCTCGACATGAACGATATCGGTACCGTCAAAGCAGCGCACAACATGGACGATGGCGTCGCACTCCCGGATGTTGCCCAGGAACTTATTGCCCAGGCCCTCACCCTTCGATGCGCCCTTGACCAGGCCCGCAATGTCGACAAACTCGACGACAGCCGGGGTCTTTTTATTGGTCTCCCAGATCTCAGCCAGCTTGTCCAGCCGGGGATCGGGCACCGCGACCACCCCGACATTGGGCTCGATGGTGCAGAATGGATAGTTTGCCGACTGTGCGCCCGCATTGGTGATCGCATTGAACAGGGTGCTCTTGCCCACGTTGGGCAGCCCCACGATACCTAATTTCATATATTTCTACATCTCCTTAAAAATGCCGTATTTACAAGAGTTTCGCGCTTTGACGTTTTGGCAGCTACGCCATTTTTACGCCAATTACGCATTGACTTGTGTTGGGTTATATCGACATACGCTGCTG
>CALXBG010000056.1 GCA_944386485.1 uncultured Pygmaiobacter sp.
GCTGGACGACCTGAAAAGGGTCACCCACTTCGCCCGGAAGAAGGAGCGGCAGTTTGCCGAGTACATCCAGCAGAAGAACAGCGCCCAGCTGCGCCGGGAGATCTCCCGATTGCAAAAAGAACTGGACACTGGGAAGAAGCGGTGCGGGGAGTTGTCGGCACTGTTTAAGCGGCTTTACGAGGACAATGTGCTGGGCCAGGTGACCAACGAGCAGTTCCGGATGCTCTCTGCTGACTACAACGAGGAGCAGAAAGAGTTGGAGTCGGCCATCCCCGCGAAGGAGGAGCAGTTGGAGCGGCTGAAAGCCTCGGTCGCCAATGTGGACGCCTTCATCGAGAAGGCCAAGCGATACGCCGCCATAGAGGAACTGACGCCGGACCTGCTGCGGCTGTTCATCCGGCGGATTGAGATTGGGGAACGGGGAAAGAAATACTCCCGCAGCAGCGGGCAGAGCGTGCGCATCTTCTACCGGGACATCGGCGTGGTGGACAGCGGGATGCTGCCGGGTGAAACAAAGCCCGCCTTACCCGCATCCCAACTTCACCAGTCGGTGCCCAATACCGGACAACCGCAGGATATCCCCGCATAACGGAAAAGGCGGACAGCCGTAGCTGTCCGCCTCCTAGCGTCCCGGGGGCCGATGGGGCAGGTTTCGTACCTATCGATAAGGCCCCGAAAGGTCTCTCTTTTTTTTATTCTTTTGGCTCTTCGCCCCGCACGAACCGGTCGATCAGCTCGCCGGTCAGGCTGAAATCCTCTGCCCGCAGCGCGATCTCGCCGCGGGGGATCCAGGCCGCCTCGGACAGCTCGCTCTCCTGCACCGTGATGGCGTCCGGGCCGTCCAGCGCGGCGAAGAAGCCCAGCAGCAGGCTGTCCGAGAAGGCCCAGGGCTGGGCGGCGACATACCGCAGGCTGTGGATCCGCAGCCCGGTCTCCTCAAATACCTCCCGGCGGGCGGCGTCCTCGGGGGTCTCCCCGACCTCGACGAAGCCGGCGACCAGCGCCCAGTTGCGGTACGCCCCGGCGGCATACCGGGTCATCAGCAGCTTCTCGCCGTTTGTCACCCCGACGATGACGACCGGGTTGATCCGCGGATAGACAATGTTGCCGCAGCCGCAGCGCAGCGCCCGCTCGCTCCGGGCCGGCGCGAGCGGCCCGCCGCACCGCCCGCAGAACCGGTTGTCCCGGTACCACTTGTACAGCTGGTAGCCGGTCAGCGCGGCAAAGGCGGTCTCCTTGGGCGCGGCCCGCCGCAGCACCGAGACCGGCAGCATCGAGAAGCCGGCCGCCGCGGTGGGAGAAAGGAGCAAAAAGAAGTCGGTCTCATCCAGCCGGAAGGCGAAGAGGGGACGCTCGGCCACCGCACAGTCGGCCAGGCGGGGCAGCGTCATCCCGCCGCCGGTCTGCGCGGCGAGCAGCTTTTCGCCGTCAAAGACCAGCGCCCGGCTCTCCGGCCCGGGGGCGGCGGGGGAAAACGAGATGTCCAGCCGGTGGGGCAGGATGTCCTGAAGCATGGGTGGTTCCTCCGTTTCAAAAAAAGGCACGGAGATCCTCTCGCCGTGCCCGAAAATCAGGTTGTCTCGCCCGTCCACCGCTCGGCGGTGCACTCGACCGCCCTGCCGGCGGCAAGGCTGCGGGGCAGGTCGATGATCCGCTGGTTGCGGCTGCCGCGGAACCGCAGCGACAGGCTGCGCTCGGCCTCGACAAACCGGCCGTCGACCAGGATGTCGAGCAGCCCGAGCAGCTTTTGCACATCGGGGTCCTCCATCGCAAACAGCTGCTCGAAGGTGTAGCCGGTGTAGGCCGCAAGCTCGTAATCCTCCCGCAGCAGCGCGGCGAGCTTTGCAAAACCGGCGGCCTGGGCGAAGGGCTCTCCGCCCGAGAAGGTGACCCCCCTAGCCAGCGGGTTTTGCCGCACCCGCTCGGCCAGCGCCTCCTCCTCGACCTCGCTGCCCCCTTCAAAGGGCCAGGTCTCGGGGTTCTGGCAGCCGGGGCAATGGTGCGGGCAGCCCTGGCCGAAGATGGTCACCCGGATGCCGGGGCCGTCGACGATCGAGTCGTCCGCGATGCCGGCCAGCCGGATCATCGGCCAAGACCGTGCTTGACCCGGTCGCGCTCTTCCGCCTTCTTGGCGTCGTTCCACTTGTCCATCGTGCCGACCAGATAGCCGGTGATCCGGCGGATCCGCTCAAAGCCGACGTCCTTGCCGATCTCTTTTCTCTCGTTGACTGCCATTTTTATTTCCTCCATTCGTTTGAATTACAGGTTGCCTGCGGCTCACTCGCAGCCGCAGAAGTGGGGCACGCCGGGGTATTTCTTACGCAGCTCGGCGAGCTTTTCGGCGCTGACCGCCTCGCCCTCGCGCCGGCCGCAGCGGGGGCAGACGTCCCCGATCACCCCGACATAGCCGCAGACCGGATCCCGGTCGACCGGGTGGTTGATCGAGCCGTAACCGACCCCGGCGTCGTGCATCCAGCGCACCACCGCCTCGAACGCCTCGACGTTGTTCGCGGTGTCCCCGTCCAGCTCGACATAGCTGATGTGGCCGGCGTTGGTCAGCGCGTGGTAGGGCGCCTCGAGCCGGATCTTGTCATAGGCCGAGATGTTGTACCAGACCGGGATGTGGAAGCTGTTGGTGTAGTACTCCCGGTCGGTGACGCCGGGGATCTTGCCGTACCGCTTCTGGTCCATCCGGATAAACCGGCCCGAAAGGCCCTCGGCGGGGGTGGCGAGCAGACCGAAGTTGAGGTGGGTTTCAGCGGCCTTCTTGTCGCAGAACTCCCGCATGTGGCCGATGATCGCAAGGCCCTTGCGCTGCATCTCCTCGCTCTCGCCGTGGTGGTGGCCGTAGAGGGCGGTCAGCGTCTCGGCCAGGCCGATGAAGCCGATCGAGAGGCTGCCGTGCTTTAAGACCTCCCGCACCTCGTCGTTGGGGCCGAGCTTGTCGCTGTCCAGCCAGACCCCCTGACCCATCAGGAAGGGGAAGTTGTAGACCCGCTTGCGGGCCTGGATCTCAAACCGGTCGAGCAGCTGGCGGGCGACCAGCTCCATCATCGCGTCCAGCTTTTCGTAGAACAGTTTCTCGTCCCCGTGGCTCTCGATGGCGAGGCGGGGCAGGTTGATCGAGGTGAAGGAGAGGTTGCCGCGGGAGTAGGCGATCTCCCGGCTGGGGTCGTAGACGTTGCCCATCACCCGGGTGCGGCAGCCCATCGTCGCGACCTCGGTCTCGGGGTGGCCGGGCTTGTAGTACTGCAGGTTGAAGGGGCTGTCCAAAAAGACGTAGTTGGGGAACAGCCGCTTGGCGCTGACCTTGCAGGAGAGCTCGAAGAGGTCGAAGTTCGGGTCGCCCTCGTTGTAGTTGACCCCCTCCTTGACCTTGAAGATGTGGATCGGGAAGATCGCGGTCTCCCCGTGGCCGAGACCCGCGTCGGTCGCCATCAGGATGTTGCGGATCGCCATCCGCCCCTCGGGACTGGTGTCGGTGCCGTAGTTGATGCTCGAGAACGGGGTCTGCGCGCCGGCGCGGGAGTGCATCGTGTTCAGGTTGTGCACAAAGCCCTCCATCGCCTGGTAGGTGGCGCGGTCGGTCGCCCGCTCGGCGCGGCGGCGGGAGGAGCCGACGATCCGCGCGGCCTCCTCCAGCGTGAGCTTGCCGTCCTCGGCGATCTGCTCGGCGACCCGGCGGTCAAACAGCAGGCTCTTGCCGGGATCGGACTCGTCGGTCAGACGGGGCCCCTCGCCCAGCTCGGCGGAGATCTTTTCGATCACCCCGTCGACATACGCCGCCTCATCCAGCCCGCTGGTCAGATCCTCGAGGGATTCGGTCAGCTTGTGCCGGTAGCTCTTGGCGAAGGTCTTGCCGACCCCCTCGGCCATCGCGTAGTCAAAGTTCGGCACCCCCTGTCCGCCGTGCTGATCGTTCTGGTTGGACTGGATCGCGATCGCCGCCAGCGCCGCATAGCTCGCGATGCTCTGGGGCTCCCGCAGAAAGCCGTGGCCGGTGGAAAAGCCGTCCTTGAACAGCCGCAGCAGGTCGATCTGGGTGCAGGTGGTGGTCAGCGCGTAGAAGTCGAAGTCGTGGATGTGGATATCCCCGTTGTGGTGGGCCTGCCGCTGCTCCTCGGTGAGCAGATAGTGCTCGTTGTAGGCCTTCGCGCCGGTGGTGCCGATCTGCAGCATGCTGCCCATCGCGGTGTTGCCGTCGATGTTCGCGTTGTCCCGCTTCATGTCTGAGAGCCGCGCGTCGACGTTGGTGATCTCGTCGATCGCCCGCATCAGCGAGGTCTTGCCCTCCCGGATCCGGGTGCGGTTCTCACGGTAGAGAATGTACCGCTTGGCGGCCTCGGTATAGCCCTCCCGCATCAGCTCCTTCTCGACCGCGTCCTGGATCTCCTCGATGGTGGGGCTGGCGTCCTCGCCGCCGACCGACAGGTGGTCGCCCACCGCGTTGGCCACCCGGGCCGCCGCGGCCGGATCTTCATTGCCGCTGGCGGTCAGCGCCTTGAGCACCGCCGCCGCAATCTTGGTCTCGTCGTAGAGAACGGTACGACCGTCCCGCTTGACGATGGTTTTTACCTTGGTCATCCGCTTTCCTCCCGAAAAAATCCCGCGAAAAGCGCCGCCCGGCGGCCTTCCGCGGAACTCAAATTTAACACAATATTTATGTCGCACTAACAGTATAGCCCACAAGATGTAGTTCGTCAAGACGGCAGCGGGGAGAAAAATGACCCCCTCGCGCGGCGGATTACTGGCCAAAACCGACAAAGGCTATTACACGGTGTATAACCGGGCGACAAAATTACCGGAAGGTGGATTTGTCAAATCCTTCGCCGGCGGGTATAATGTGGCAAAGGGGGTGGGGCGGATGCTGCGGCAGGCCGGCGGGGTCGAGTATGAGCTGACCTATAAAAAGGTAAAAAACCTGAACCTGCGGCTGGCGGCGGACGGCCATGTCGCGGTCAGCGCGCCGCGGCGGGTGCCGCTCGCCGAGATCGACGCCTTTGTCTCCTCCCGGGCGGGCTGGATCGACCGGGCGCGGGCGCGGCGCACACCGCTGCCCGAGCCGCCGGGCGACGAGGTCTGCCGGGCGGTTTTTGCGCCCTGGCTTGAAAAGTACGCCCCTCTCTTCGGCGGGATGCCGCAGGTCAGGCTCAAGACGCTGCGCTCGATGTGGGGCTGCTGCCGGCCGGCAAAGCGGGAGATCACCCTCAACCGGCGGCTGGCCGCGGCGCCGGCGGCGGCGGTCGAGTATGTGATTCTGCACGAGTATCTGCATCTGATCTACCCCGACCACGGGCCGGCGTTCCATGCGGCGCTGGACGCGATGATGCCGGATAACCGCGCGCGCCGGGCGCTGCTGCGCGGCGGGGCGGATTGGAAAAATCCGGATTCTGTGGTAGAATAGCCTATAACCAAAACCGCCCCGCGGGGCGGGGAGCGCAGGTGATCTTTTGGACAAATACAAACGGCTGGTCTCGAACACGCTGCTGTTTGCGATCAGCTCCTTCTCGAGCAAGATCCTCTCCTTCCTGCTCATGCCCTTCTTTACCCGGATGTTCGGGCTGGGCGAGTTCGGAGACGCAGACCTCATCACCAAATATGCCCAGCTGCTGCTGCCGGTCGTCTCGGTCGGGGTGGCCAACGCCATCATCCGCTACGGGCTGGACAAAGCCTACGACAAATCGGCGGTCTTCACCGGCGGTCTGCTGGCCGAGCTGTGCGGCATTGCGATCTTCTTTCTCTGCTGGCCGCTGGTCTGCCGCATTCCGGGCATGCAGAAGTACACCGCGCTGCTGTACGCCTATGTCATCATGAGCATTCTGCGCAACCTGTGCAGCCAGTTTGTGCGGGCAAAGCAGTATATCCGGCTGTACGCGGTGGACGGGGTGCTCAATACCTGTCTTTATCTGTTCTTCATCATCCTGTTTATCGCCGGGTTCGGCTGGGGCATCTACGGATATGTTCTCGCGACGGCGGCGGCCGATCTGTGCTCGGCGATTTTCCTGTTCACCGTCGCGCGGCTGCACCGGTATATCCGGCCCTCCCACTTTGACGGCGGCCTGCTGCGCCAGATGCTGCGGTATGCCGCCCCGCTGATCCCGACCAGCATGTTCTGGTGGATCACCAACACCTCCGACCACATGTTTATCACCGCGATGATCGGCAGCGAGGCCAACGGCCTGTATGTCGCGGCCTACAAGGTGCCCAACGTCATCATGCTCTTCTCCACCCTCTTCACCGAGGC
>CALXBG010000057.1 GCA_944386485.1 uncultured Pygmaiobacter sp.
CCGATTTTGATGCGGGTGCAAGGAAAGGCACCGAAGGCACCCTCTGTGGTTGTCGAGGGGGCTTAACGCCGCAGCCGCGCAAAAGCGGCCTTTTTACGGCGTTGTTTTCTTATGCTGGCACACCTAACCGGACCCGCCGTCTTTTTCTTTGTTCAAAACGGGATCTTCGCGGGGTTGTGCACCGCCGCGACCCCGCCGTTCGGCTCGACGGCGAGGACGAAGTCGACCAGCGCCGCCGCGTGCTCGGCCCGCGCGCCCCATGCCGGCCGGGGCAGCCCGACGCCGTACCACACCCGCCGGATCCCCCGTCCCGCGAGCAGCCGGTCAACGGCGGCGGCGCAGGGGTTTTCGGCAATCATCCGGTGCTGCTTGTCAAAATCCGCCGGCACAAACCGGTTCTTGTTCTCAAAAAACGCCGCGTGCTCCCCCTTCACCGCGACGATGTCGGGGATCACCCCGCCCCGGTTTTTCTCTCCCGCCGCGCCGTCGGGGTGGAGCAGATAGCCGGTGCCGCTCTGGGGGAAATCGTAGCAGAGAATCTCCCAGCCGCGCGCGGTCAGCCAGACCAGCAGCGCCTTGGTTACCGCCTCCTCGGTCATCAGCCGTCCCTCCAGAGCGCGCCGTCGGGGAAGAGGATCGCGTCGGAGAAATAGGAGTAGACCCGGATATGCTTGACCTTGGAATAGGTCGAGCCGTACCGCACCTGCATCAGGTATCGGGGGATCTGCTCGGGCCGCAGCGCCCCATAGGGCTGGGTGAGCAGGTTATGCCGCGCGCAGCTCTGTACCGCCGCGAAGAAATCCTCGATCGTCGCGCCGCTGCCGCCCGAGATCGAGAGCGATCCCCGCACAGGGTCAAATTCCGCCTCGCCGAAGACCAGCGCCAGATTGTGCCGCCGGTCCTCAAAGGTCGGCCCCTCGCGGCACCTGAGATAGTCGATCGCCGCCAGCGCGCCGGGGTAGGGGTCGCCGCGGAATTTGGCGTTGACCTGATACAGCGCGGTCATCTGCCGCCCGCGCAGCAGCTGCCCGATCCGGTAGCCGCCGCCCTCGTACCGGGAGAGGTAGTCCAGCAGCGCGGCGGTGGGCACCATCCTGACCGCCGAGAGGGGGGACATCCCATCCAGCGGGCGGCCCGCCGCCTTCTTGTGGTACTCCGCCTGCATCCAGCCCCGCCGGGCGCGGATCGAGAGCTTCTTGAGCGCCTCCCGCCGCGCCTGCCGCACGCTGTCCCGCTCGACCGCGTCGAGCAGCTCATCGACCGCCTTGAAGAGGCTTTGCATCTCGCTGTCCGCGCAGTCGGGGCAGCCGGCATACCGAAAGCCGGGGTCGTACCGCAGGCCCTTGGTCATCCGGTGGGGCGCAGTAGTGCAGTCGGGGTAGGCGGCGAGGTCGGAGGGGAAATAGTAGAGCAGCGCCGGGATCTCATAGATCTGCATCACCGCCTCGAGCGCCGCAAAGACGGCGGGGTTGATCTTATCCCACCGGGGCGGCGTCTTCTTGCGCTCGATGATGACCGCCTCGGGATAGATGTAAAAGGCCGGCACCCCGTTTTCCACCGCCGCCGCAATCCGGGCAAACCGCTGAAACGCGTTGTGGCCGGTGCCCGCCTCGGTGGTGACCTCGACCGAAAAGACCGGCTCGTCATCCCGCTCGACGATCAGGTCGGGCGCGTCCAGATAGAGGATTCTGCGGATGTGGTCGGGCATCGTGTGGAAGTTGCGTGGGTTGCTCGCATCGCTCTCATACAGCCGTGCCCTGACCACCGGCCCCAGCCGGGCGAGCCGGGTGTGGTCGATGAAGTAGTCGGCCAGGCTCTCGGTGCTATACCATACCCTGTACATCGTCCCGCCTCCTGATATCCGCCGCGATCGGCAGCGTGAGGTTGTAGATCAGCAGCGGGGGCACCGCGTTGCCGGTCTGCACCCGCTCCTGTACGATACCGCCCAAAAAGACATAGCTGTCCGGAAAGCTCTGGATCCGCGCCCGCTCCCGGATGGTCAGCCCCCGCGGCTGGGTCGGGTGGCCGAACTGGAACTGGGGGCGGATCCCCCCGGCCAGCTGGGTCGGGCTGGGCGCGTCGGCCCGCAGCCGGATCCGCTGGCGGAATTTCGGATACATCGGCGCGCCGGGCTCGGTCGCCGCGATCCGCCGGATCGTCTCGGGCGGATGATTGGGGGCGACGTGGTTTTCCAGTCTTTGCGCGGGAGGGATCGCGGCGATCTCGCCCTCCCCCCGCATCAGCGCCTGATAGTCGCTCTCGGGCGCGCAGCGGTAGCTGGTTTTGCCCTCGTTGTTCTCCAGCGCCGGCAGATCCGAGATCGCCTGGCCCACCGTGCGGTAGGCCGCCTCGAACGCCCCCTGCGGAAAGACGTATTCCGCCGCCAGCCCTCGGCCCCGGCGCACCCCGACAAAGATCAGCCGCTGGCGCAGCTGGGGCACCCCGAAATCCGCCGCATTGACCAGGCTGACCCGGGTGGTGTACCCCAGCGCCTCCATCTGCCGCTCGATCTCGGCCTTGAACTGGCCGCCGGCGGTGGTCTGCATCCCCGAGACGTTCTCGAGGATGAGATAGTCCGGCTCAAACTCCTTTACAAACCGCATATATTCGAGAAACAGGTAGTTGCGCTCATCCTGGTCGTTGTGCTTGCGGTTGGCCCTCGAGAAGCCCTGGCAGGGCACCCCGCCGGTGATGAGATGTACCTTTGTGATCCCCTTGCTGTGCAACAGCCCCTTCACCCGCGCGGGGTCGAGCCGGGTGATGTCCCCAAGGCAGCCGATCGCGTGGGGATGGTTTGCGACCCAGGTGCGGATCGCCGGCTCGAAGTGGTCCACCCCGAACACCGACTCAAACCCCGCCCAGGCGGCGCCCACCGCAAAGCCGCCCGCCCCGCAGAAGAGGTCCAGCATCACCAGCTTGTCCGGGTCGTGGGCAAAGCTGTCAAGGTTGTAGTACCGGATCTCCTCGTCGCAGAGGTAGGGGCTCTTTTCGACCGGGACCGCGCTGTCCCAAATATTTTCTGTCACCGCTTTGTGCTCCTTCTCCTGTTATACCACCTGAAAGAGGAAGAACTTGAGGTAGTTCGTCTCCTCCACCCCCCACAGAATCGGGTGGTCGGGGGCCTGCTGGCGGGCCTCGATCTGCCGCAGCCGCACCCCGGCGTCATGCGCCGCGGCGTGCAGCATCTTGGTAAAGAGCGGCTCGCTGGCGAAATGGCTGCAGCTGCAGCTGGCCAGATACCCGCCCCGGGGCAGCAGCTTCATCGCCCGGTAGTTGATCTCCTTGTATCCCCGCATCGCGGCCTCCACCGTCCGCCGGCTCTTGGTAAAGGCGGGCGGGTCGAGGATGATAAAGTCGTAGGGCGTGCCCCCCTCGGCGGCAAGGCGGGGCAGCAGGTCGAAGACGTCGGCCGCGATGAAGTCCATCCTATCCTCAAGCCCGTTGCGCCGCGCGTTCTCCCGCGCGAGGGCGACGGCGCTCTCGCTGACGTCCACCGCCGTCACATGGGCCGCGCCCCCGGCCGCCGCGTTGAGGGCAAACGAACCGGTGTGGGTAAAGCAGTCGAGCACCCGCCGCCCCTTTGCCAGCTGCCCGACCGCCCGGCGGTTCGCCTTCTGGTCGAGGAAGAAGCCGGTCTTCTGCCCGTTCTCAAAATCGACAAGGTATCGGATGCCGTTCTCGACGATCTCGGCCGTCGTCTCATCCGGCACCGGCTCACCCGGCAGCGCAAAGAAGCCTTTGCCCTCGGCGAGCCCCTCCTTTGCCCGCAGCGCGACGTCGTTGCGCTCATAGATGCCGGCGATCTGCTGCCCGTCAGCGCGCAGGATCTCGGCCAGCAGCGGAAAGAGCATCGCCTTGCGCCGCTCGATGCCGACCGAGAGGGTCTGGGTGACGAGGTAGGGCCCGAACCGGTCGACGGTCAGTCCCGGCAGGAAATCCGCCTCGCCGAAGACGATGCGGCAGCAGGAGAGCTCCTCTTCCGCCATCACCTGCTTGCGGTAGTCCCAGGCCCATTGCAGCCGGCGGCGCCAGAACGCCTCGTCAAACCGGTCGTTGGCAT
>CALXBG010000058.1 GCA_944386485.1 uncultured Pygmaiobacter sp.
CCGATTTTGATGCGGGTGCAAGGAAAGGCACCGAAGGCACCCTCTGTGGTTGTCGAGGGGGCTTAACGCCGCAGCCGCGCAAAAGCGGCCTTTTTACGGCGTTGTTTTCTTATGCTGGCACACCTAAAAGACGGCCCGTTTTTTACATGGAAATTTTACTGCCGGCATGCTACAATATTCTTATAATAAAAAGGTGGTCGGCCGCGCGCCGGCCAGAAGGAGGAAGTTATGCAGCAGCCGAAATGGTGGCAGGACGCGGTGGTCTATCAGATCTATCCGCGCAGCTTTTGTGATTCCAATGGGGACGGTGTGGGCGATCTGGCCGGTATCACCTCCAAGCTGGACTATATTGCCTCGCTGGGTGTGGATGTGATCTGGAGCTGTCCCTTCTTCGTTAGCCCCTGGGCGGACGGCGGCTACGACGTTGCCGATTATCGCGCAATCGATCCTGCCTTTGGTACGATGGCTGATTTTGAGAAGATGATCGAGGAGATTCATGCCCGCGGCATGAAGTTCATGATGGATTTTGTGGGCAATCATACCTCGGATGAACATTACTGGTTTCAGGAGGCGCTGAAGGACAAGAACAGCCCCTACCATGACTACTACATCTTCCGTCCCGGCAAAAACGGTGCTGAACCGAGCAACTGGGCAAGCATCTTCGGCGGCAGCGCCTGGGAGTATGTTCCCCATCTGGATGAGTATTACCTGCATCTTTTCGCCAAAAAGCAGCCCGACCTGAACTGGGAGAATCCCGCCGTGGTACAGGAAGTCATCGACATTCTGCGTTTTTGGGCCGACAAGGGGGTTGACGGTTATCGCCTGGATGCGATCAATTACCTTTATAAGGATCCCGATTTCCCCGATGTTGAGCCGATGCCCGGCAGCAAGTACGGCTTTGCCACCGAACACTATGCCAACAAACCCCGGGTCAACGACCACTTCAAGACGTTGCACAATGCAGTTTTCGGCCCCCGCGGCCTGACCACCGTGGCCGAGGTCGCCTATCTTGACGAACAGGTTGCGCGGGAGTATGCCGACCCTGCCCGTGAGGAGCTGGACGCGCTCTATCCCTTCGACCTGTTGAATGTCGATCAGGACGGATATGATAAGTTCTCTCCCCGTCCGCTCGATCTGCCGCAGCTCAAAGCAGCGCTGGCCCACTGGCAGCGGGTCATGCAGGATCACGGCTGGCTTGCGCTGTTTCTGGGCAACCACGATCAACCCCGCGCAGTAAGCCGGTTTGGGGATGAGGGAGAGTTCTGGGCCCGTTCGGCCAAGGCGCTGGCCAGCGCGATGTACTTTTTACAGGGTACCCCCTATCTCTATCAGGGCGAAGAACTGGGAATGACCAACCCCCATTACACCAGCCTGTCCCAGTTCAAGGATGTTGAGGCGCTCAACGCATTGGAAGAGGGGCTGGCACGCGGCGAGAGTGAGGCCCGCTGGCTCCAGCTGCTCAACGACCGCTCGCGGGACGGCGGCCGCGCCCCCTTCTCTTGGAATGACGGACCTAGTGCCGGCTTCACCAGCGGTGAACCCTGGATGGATCCCTGTTCCAATGCCGACCGGATCAACGCCGCTGCCGAGGAATCCGATCCCGATTCGGTTCTCAACTTCTATCGCCAGCTGATCCGGGTGCGTAAGGGACGCCCCGCGGTTATCTTCGGCAAAACCGAATTTCTGGTTCCCGAAGATCCCGACCTGCTCGCCTACACGCGTACCGTCGAGAACGAACAGCTGCTTTCGGTCGCAAACCTTTCTGGCAACACCCGCCGCTTTGCGCTGCCCCAGGGCTTTGACAAAGCCGAACTGCTGCTCTCCAACTGCGGTGCACCGGTCTTCGAGACGGGTGAAACGGTGCTGCGCCCGTGGGAAAGTCTTGTGCTGCTGGCCCGCTGATCGCCGATATTTCACAAGGAAAATAAACGGAAAGCCCCAATTTTTAGACGGGTTTTCCGTTTATTTTTTATTCACAAACTTTTCGCATTTTCCGTTCTTGACAAAGTGGCAAAAGCGCTGTATTATATTGTTCGTGTCCTAACATGATTGTTCGCGTCCTAACATTTTTTGAGAAAGGGGTCTGCCCGGATGGAACGGGAACACGACTTCGGCCTGAAGCTAAATATCCTCTCGCACAAGTTGAAAAAACGGCTGAACGCAGAGCTGGCAAAGCTCGGCATCACCGGTGTACAGAGCCGAATTCTGCACTATATTTTGGTTCACTGCGAGCGGGAGCCGGTTTTTCAGCGGGATATTGAAAATGTCTTTGGGCTGAGCCGCTCAACTGCGACAGGGATTTTGCAACTGCTTGAGCGGGATGGCATGATCTACCGGGAGAGCGTTTCCTCCGACGCGCGGCTCAAGAGCATCGTTCCGACCAAAAAGGCCGTGACCATCGACGCGCAGGTGCTGGAGTTGATCGTCGGGATTGAGCACAAGCTGGTCAGCGGCATCAGCGAGGAGGAGCAGGCACTCTTTTTCTCGATCACCGACCGGATGTCGCAGAATCTGGACAACTGAGCCTGCCGCGGCCTGTGCCGTGCAGAGCTTTTTAGATAGATTGGGATGACGCAGTCGTCCCTTGAATCTTTAGAGATGGGAGAGAAGTCTATGATCAAAATTTTGGCAAAGAGTATTCGCGAATACAAAACGCCTTCTCTGCTTGCCCCCATACTGGTCACCGGCGAGGTGATCATGGAATGCATTATCCCCTTCGTCACCGCCAATCTGGTCAACCAGATCAAAGCCGGCTGTTCGATGGATGTGATTCTGCGTTATGGTCTGCTGCTGGTGGTAATGGCGATGCTGTCGCTGGCTTTCGGCGCCACAGCCGGTACTGCCTGCGCGAAGGCAAGCTGCGGATTCGCCAAGAACCTTCGTAAGGATATGTTCTATCGGATTCAGGGCTATTCCTTTGAGAATATCGATAAATTCTCGGTCTCCAGCCTTGTGACCCGTCTGACCACCGACATCACCAACGTGCAGATGGCCTATATGATGATCGTGCGTACCGCGATCCGCTGCCCGCTGATGCTGATCTTCTCCTTTGTCATGGGCTTTGTCATGGGCGGTAAGATGGCGCTGATCTTCCTTGTAACCATCCCGCTTCTGGGCTGCGCGCTGGCTCTGGTCATCCGCAATGCGATGCCGATCTTCCGCCGCGTCTTCCGCAAGTACGATGCGCTGAACGCTTCGGTGCAGGAGAACATCCGCGGTATGCGGGTGGTCAAATCCTTCGTGCGTGAGGACTATGAGAAGCAGAAGTTCAACCGCGCTGCCGAAGATGTTCGGGTTGATTTCACCAAGGCCGAGCGGATCCTCGCCTTCAACAGCCCGATCATGCAGCTGTGCATCTACATCGTGATGTCCTTTGTTCTCTCGTTCGGCTCCTACACCGTCATCACCAGCCACGGCTTGGCGCTGGACGTCGGGCAGATGTCCTCGCTGCTCACCTATAGCTTTCAGATCCTGATGAGCCTGATGATGCTCTCGATGATCTTCGTCATGATCACCATGGCAACCGAGTCGGCTGAGCGTATCGTCGAGGTGCTGCAGGAGGAAAGCACGCTGCACAATCCCGAGCATCCGGTCACCGAGGTCAAGGACGGTTCGATCGACTTTGACAACGTAAACTTCAAGTATTCCAAGCAGGCCGACCGGATGGCGCTCTCGAACATCAACCTGCACATTAAATCCGGCGAGGTGATCGGCATAATCGGCGGTACCGGTTCCTCCAAATCCTCGCTGGTACAGCTGATTCCCCGTCTGTATGATGCCACCGAGGGTACCGTAAAGGTCGGCGGCGTGGATGTACGGGACTATGATCTGGACACCCTGCGCAATCAGGTTGCGGTGGTGCTGCAGAAAAACGAGCTGTTCTCGGGCACCATCAAGGAGAATCTGCGCTGGGGCAATGAGAACGCCACCGATGAACAGCTGGAAGAGGCCTGCCGGCTGGCGCAGGCGGATGAGTTCATCCAGCAGTTCCCCGACAAGTACGACACCCATATCGAGCAAGGCGGCACCAACGTGTCCGGCGGCCAGAAGCAGCGGCTCTGCATCGCCCGTGCGCTGCTCAAGAACCCCAAGATTCTGATTCTTGACGACTCGACCAGCGCGGTCGATACCCGGACCGACGCTTTGATTCGGGATGGATTCCGCCGGTATATCCCCACGACCACCAAGATCATCATCGCGCAGCGGATCGCCTCGGTGCAGGACGCTGACCGGATCGTGGTCATGGACGGCGGCACCATCAACGCGGTGGGTACTCATGAAGAGCTGCTCGCCAACAATGAGATCTATCAGGACGTTTACTATTCTCAGAACAAGGGAGGTGCGGAAGATGAGGAATAAGTATAGCTCCGGACGCGCGTCCAAGGGCATAGTCGGCCGTCTGATCCGCACCATGTTCGGTTTCTTCCCGGTTCTTCTTCCGATCGTCATCGTCTGTATCCTCTTCAATGCGGTGGTCAGCTCGATTCCCACCATCTTCATGCAGAACGTCATCGCCGCAGTTGAGCAGGCTGAAAAGAGCGGCGGCGACTGGGCGCTGGTCTCGAGCCGGATTCTCGGTCTCGTGGGACTTCTGGTCTGCTTCTATGTGCTCAGCCTGATCGCGGGCTTCACCTATACCCAGCTGATGGCCTTCATCACTCAGGGCACGTTGGCCAAGCTGCGGGAAAAAATGTTTGACGTGATGCAGAACCTGCCCATCAAGTTCTTCGACACCAACAACCACGGCGATGTCATGAGTTACTACACCAACGATATTGACACGCTGCGGCAGATGATCTCCCAGAGCTTTCCGCAGCTGATGATCTCCTGTGTGACCGCAATAACGGTACTGGGCATCATGCTGTATTACAGCGTCTGGATGACCCTGCTGGTCGTTTTCGGCGTCTTTCTGATGATCAATGTCGTGAAGAAAATCGGCGGCAATTCGGCCCGCTTCTTTATCCGTCAGCAGCAGACCATCGGCCGCACCGAGGGCTTTGTCGAAGAGATGATGAATGGCCAGAAGGTCATCAAGGTCTTCTGCCACGAAAACGAGGCCAAAAAGGACTTTGACGCGATCAACGACGAGCTGTTCAGCGTTTCCGAGCGGGCCAACCGCTACGCCAATACTCTGATGCCGATTCTGCTGAATATCGGCAACCTGCTGTATGTCGTGGTTGCGATCGTGGGCGGCGTTCTGCTGCTGAGCGGCGCGCCCAACCTGAGCATTTCGGGTTTGCCCTTCTCGATCAGCATCGTGGTCCCCTTCCTGAACATGACCAAGCAGTTCTCTGGCAGCATCAGCCAGGTCTCCAACCAGATCAACTCGGTCGTCATGGGTCTTGCGGGCGCAAACCGGATCTTCTCTCTGATCGACCAGCAGCCTGAGGCCGACGACGGTTATGTCACCCTGGTCAACGCCAAGGTGGATGCCAACGGCGAGCTGACCGAGTGCGCTGAGCGGACCAATGTTTGGGCCTGGAAGCATCCCCACGGCGACGGCACCGTAACCTATACCCGGCTGGAGGGCGACGTGCGGATGTTCGACGTCGACTTTGCCTATGAGAAAGGCAAGACGGTACTGCACAATGTCTCCCTCTATGCAAAGCCGGGCCAGAAGGTCGCATTTGTCGGTTCCACCGGCGCTGGTAAGACAACCATCACCAACCTGATCAACCGGTTCTATGATATTGCCGATGGCAAAATCCGGTATGATGGAATCAACATCAACAAGATCAAAAAAGCGGACCTGCGCCGCAGTCTCGGCATCGTGTTGCAGGATACCAACCTGTTCACCGGCACGGTAATGGATAATATCCGGTATGGCCGTCTGGATGCTACCGACGATGAGTGCATCGCCGCCGCCAAGCTGGCTGGCGCCCATGACTTCATCACCCGGCTTCCGCAGGGCTACAACACCCCGCTGAGCGGCAACGGCGCGAACCTGAGCCAGGGCCAGCGGCAGCTGCTCGCCATCGCGCGCGCTGCGGTCGCCGATCCCCCGGTCATGATCCTGGACGAGGCGACCAGCTCGATCGATACCCGTACCGAAGCGATCGTCCAGCGCGGTATGGACGCTCTGATGACCGGACGTACCGTTTTTGTCATCGCCCATCGTCTGTCCACCGTCAAGAATTCGGACGCGATCATGGTACTCGACCACGGCCGGATCATCGAGCGCGGTACCCACGAAGAGCTGATTGCCCAAAAGGGTACCTACTACCGGCTCTACACCGGCGCGCTCGAACTGGATTAAATCATTTTTCCTTACAGATAAAGCAAAGGGGCAACCTTAAAAGGTGTGCCAGCATAAGAAAACAACGGTTCTGCCGTAGAATTTTGGCGTATAAAGCACGCAGAGCGGCCCCCCAAGCCACCAAGGCTTGGGGGGCCGCTCTTTGCACTTTCTCCATCCAAAATTC
>CALXBG010000059.1 GCA_944386485.1 uncultured Pygmaiobacter sp.
CGGTTTCCCCAAGAGAGCCTGCGGTGGGTGCGAGCAGGTGGAACCGGCCGCGGCGGTCGCTCCGGAGCAGGCAGGTGAATGTGCGTCGCATGCTGCGGCGCAGTAGCTGTGCCCGTTTTCCGCGTTAAGGAACTGTTGAGCGGTCGTGCTGTATACAGCGCGGCAAGATGGGTGGTACCGCGGAATTTTTCCGTCCCATACGGCGTCTGCCGTATGGGACGTTTTTTGTCTCCCCGGCAGGCAAAACCCAGACGACAGGAGGAAAAACAAATGAGAAGAGAACTGGACAAACAGTACGATCCCTCCAAGGTGGAAGACAGCACCTATCAGTTCTGGCTGGAGCACAAGTACTTCCATGCAAAGCGGGATCCCGACAAAAAGCCCTATACCATTGTCATTCCGCCGCCAAACATCACCGGCCAGCTGCATATGGGCCATGCGATGGACGAGACGCTGCAGGACATTCTGATCCGCACCAAGCGGATGCAGGGGTACTCGGCGCTCTGGCTGCCCGGCACCGATCACGCCTCGATTGCAACCGAGGCGAAGATCGTCGCGGCGATGCGGGAAGAAGGATTGACCAAGGAGGACATCGGACGAGACGGATTCCTTGAGCGGGCCTGGAAGTGGAAAGAAAAATATGGCGGGCGGATTGTTGAGCAGCTCAAAAAGCTTGGTTCCTCCTGCGATTGGGACCGACTGGCCTTTACGATGGATGAGCATTGCTCCGACGCGGTGCTCGAGGTTTTCTGCCGGCTGCATGAGAAAGGGCTGATCTATCGGGGCAATCGGCTGGTCAACTGGTGCCCCTGCTGCCAGACCTCGATCTCGGACGCCGAGGTGGAGTACGAGGAGAAAGAGGGCAATTTCTGGCATCTGCTCTATACCGTCAAGGAGACCGGCGAGCAGCTTGAACTTGCGACCACCCGGCCCGAGACGATGCTGGGCGACACCGCCGTTGCGATCAACCCGGAAGATCCGCGGTATGCTCATCTGCACGGCTGCCATGTCATCCTGCCGCTGCTCGACAAAGAGATTCCCATTGTCTGTGACGAGCATGCGGATATGGAAAAGGGAACCGGCGTGGTCAAGATCACCCCGGCCCACGACCCCAACGACTATGAGGTCGGCAAGCGGCATGATCTGCCGCTGGTGCGGGTCTTCACCTATGATGGCCGGATGACCGGCCCCGCCGATAAGGCGGCTGCCGACGAGCTGATCGCCAGCGGCAAGGCTGCGGAGGATGAGCCGGAGGTGCTCGACTGCGGTAAGTATGCCGGCATGACTGCGATGGAGGCCCGCAAGGCCATCGTCGAGGATCTGAAGGCGGGCGGCTACCTCAAGGAGATCGAGCCGCTACGCCATGACGTCGGCACCTGCTACCGCTGCCACACCACCGTTGAGCCGATGATCTCCAAGCAGTGGTTTGTCAAGATGGAGCCGCTGGCAAAGCCGGCGATCGAAGCCTGCCGCAGCGGCCGGCTGAAATTTGTCCCCGAGCGGTTCGACAAGACCTATTACCATTGGCTGGAGAACATCAAGGACTGGTGCATTTCCCGTCAGCTGTGGTGGGGACATCGCATCCCGGTCTACTACTGCGATGACTGCGGTGAATACGTCGTCTCCAAGGCGATGCCCGACTGCTGCCCCAAGTGCGGCTGCACCCATCTGCATCAGGATGAGGACACGCTGGATACCTGGTTCTCCTCGGCGCTCTGGCCTTTCTCGACCCTTGGCTGGCCGAACACGGAAGACCCCGATTTCAAGTATTTCTATCCGACCAACACGCTGGTCACCGGATATGACATCATCTTCTTCTGGGTGGTGCGGATGGTCTTTTCCGGTCTTGAGCACACCGGCGTCGAGCCGTTCAACACGGTGCTGATCCATGGCCTGGTTCGGGACGCGCAGGGCCGCAAGATGTCCAAGAGCCTTGGCAACGGCATTGATCCGCTCGAGGTTATCGCCCAGTATGGCGCCGATGCGCTGCGGTTTACCCTGGTCACCGGTTCCACCCCGGGCAATGACACCCGGTATAGTGAGGAGAAGGTCAAGGCCAGCCGCAACTTTGCCAACAAGCTGTGGAATGCCGCCCGGTTTGTGCTGATGAACCTCGGCGATGAGGAGCTCGCTCCCGGCCTGCCCGATCAGCTTGACCTGTCCGACCGGTGGGTACTCTCCAGCCTGAACACCCTGGTTAAAGAGGTTACCGATAACATCGAAAAGTTTGAGCTTGGCCTCGCAGCACAGAAGATCTATGATTTTATCTGGGATGTCTACTGCGACTGGTATATCGAGATCGCGAAGCTGCGGCTCTACGGTGAGGATAAGGTGCAGGCGGACAATGCCCGCCGGGTGCTGGTCTATGTGTTGCAAAACGCGCTCAAGCTGCTGCACCCCTTTATGCCCTTTATCACCGAGGAGATCTACCGTGCGCTGCCCGGCAGCGGGGAGAGTATCATGGTTTCCGATTGGCCCGTCTGGCAGGACAGCCTTTGCTTCCCGCAGGATGAGGCCGGTTTTACCGATCTGGTCGAGCTGATCAAAGCGATCCGCGCAGTTCGCGCAGAGATGGGGGTTCACCCCGCCCGCAAGACCAGCGTCTTTATCCAGACCGGCGAGGGGCCGGCGTTTGAGACCGGACGCGCCTATCTCGAGAAATTTGCCGCCGCCAGCGAGATCGGCATCGGTGAGCAGTTCGAGGGGGACGCCTCTGCCTGTGTGCAGGTAGTCACCGATAAAGCGCGCGCTTTCATCCCGATGATGGAGCTGGTTGACAAGGAGAAAGAACTTGCCCGGTTGAATAAGGAACTGGCTGGCTGCGAGAAGGAGATCGCGATGGCCTCCGGCAAGCTGAACAACCAGGGCTTTGTCTCCAAAGCTCCCGCGCAGGTGGTCGATGGGGTACGCGCCCAGCTGGCCCGCGCAGAGGACAAAAAAGCGCAGATCGAAGCCTCGATCAAGGCGCTGAGCTGAGAAGATAAAACGGCGGCCCATCCGCCGGCGGACCGCGGCGCAGGTGTGCTGCGGTCCGTTTGTGTGTGGGCCAAAATGAGAAAGGAGCATCTCCATGACCGATCAGCAGGCGATCGACTGGCTGCACAGCCGCAAGCGACTGGGTGAAAAGAAGAATCCCGACACCATGCGTCGGCTGACGGCGCTGTTGGGCGATCCGCAGGATCAGCTGGAATTTGTCCATGTTGCCGGCACCAACGGTAAAGGCAGCGTTGCGGCGATGATCGCATCAATCCTCACCGCCGCCGGCATCCGCACCGGCCTGTTCGTCTCTCCCTTTGTCGAACGGTTCGGCGAGCGGATTTCAGTAGACGGTATGCCATTGCCTGAGGGGCTGCTCGGTGAGCAGACTGAGCGGGTCAAGGCGGCGGCGGATCAACTGGAAGAGGAAGAGGGGCTATACGCCACCGAATTTGAACTGGTGACCGCGCTGGGCTTTCTCTGCTTTGTCGCCACAGACTGCCGGATGGTCTGCCTCGAGGCAGGGCTCGGCGGTGGGCGGGACGCGACCAATATTGTCAAAAATACCAGAGTTGCCTGCCTGACTCGGATCGGGTTGGATCACACCGCGCTGCTTGGGGATACCGTCGAGAAAATCACAGCCGAGAAGTGTGGTATCCTCAAGCCCGGCTGCACCGTTGTCAGCTATCCTGGCCAGCGGCCGGAGGCTGAGCGGGTCATCCGGAAGCGATGCAAGGCAATGGGGCTGCCGTTGCGGTGCCCGGAACCGGAGGACATTACCCTGCTTTGGGAGACGCTGCGGGAGAACCATCTCGACTATGGCGGTTATACCGTTCGACTTCGGCTGCACGGTGGCCACCAGGGGGGCAACTGTGCGATGGCGGTCGAGGCGGCTCTGGCTCTCTGCGACCAGGGCTTTGAGATTCCGGACGAGGCGATCCTTGCCGGTCTCGAACGGGCAATGCTGCCTGCCCGGGCAGAGGTGCTGCAGCTGGACCCGCCGGTGCTGCTTGACGGCGCCCACAATCCCGATAGCGCCGCCGCCCTCGCCGCGCTGCTCAAGGCGACTAAAACCCCGCCCCTCACCGGGGTGATCGGCGTGATGGCGGACAAGGACGCCGCGGGGGTGCTCGCGGCACTTGAGGGCTGCTTTGATCAGGTTTATACCGTTGCGCCGGAAAGCCCTCGTGCGCTGGATGCAGATCAGCTGGCGATGATGGCTTCGGAACACTTTCGCCGGGTTGAGGCGGTTCGGGATCTTGCCACCGCGCTGCAAAAAGCACAGGCGCGGGGCAGGGGCTTTTGCATTTGCGGCTCCTTCTATCTGGCGGGGCAGGCGCGGCAGCTGCTGACGAGGGACGGAAAATATCCGGCCCTCACCGACAGTCTGTGACAGAAAATTCAGATAAAATCCCTTATCCTTAGAGATGGACAGGCCATCCCGGGATAAGGGATTTTTTTATGTAAAAAGGAGGCGTGGTTTTTGGCGGAGTGCAGAGTGGAACAGCAGGGCGCGGTGCTTGTCGCCTACCTGTCGGGAGAGATCGACCACCACGCGGCGGGACGGCTGCGCGAACAGCTCGATGCGCGAATTCTCGGTGCGCCGGTGGAACGGGTGGTATTGGACTTCAGCGGAGTTGGATTTATGGATTCTTCCGGTATCGGTTTGATTCTTGGACGGTACCGGCTGCTAAAGGAACTGGGCGGCGTGCTGTCGGTGCGGGGGGTCAGCCCGCAGGTTTCGCGGATGCTGCAGTTGTCCGGGCTGAGCAGTATTCTGATGCAAGAGGGAGGCGCAAAGGTATGAAACCGATCAACCAAACAAAGATCATCTTTGCCAGCCGCAGCAGCAACGAGGGGTTTGCCCGCGGAGCCGTCGCTGCTTTTGTCGCCCAACTTGACCCGACGGTGGACGAGTTGGCCGATATCAAAACGGCGGTCAGCGAGGCGGTCACAAACTGCATCGTTCACGCCTATCCGGGGGTGCTGGGGCAGATCTACATAACCGTGAGCGTATTTGAAGACGGCCGGGTCCGGATCCGAATCGCCGACAAAGGGGTTGGCATCGAGGACCTTGAGCGTGCGATGCAGCCGGCAATGACCACCGGCGGTACCGAGCGGGCGGGTTTGGGGTTCACGGTGATGCAGACCTTCATGGATAAGCTGCGGGTGCGCTCTACGGCCGGCAAAGGCACCGTGGTGACCATGGAAAAAATGATTGCCAGAAGGTGTTGACCTATGCCGCTCAAACAATGCAGCCGCGATGAATTCATTGAGAACAATTTGGGACTGGTGCATGCCTGCGCCAACCGGTTTCGGGGGCGGGGGATTGAATATGATGACCTGTATTCCGCCGGCTGCATGGGACTGGTCAAGGCGTACGATGCATTCGACGAGGAGCGCGGGGTGCAGTTTTCCACCTATGCGGTCCCGGTTATCCTCGGAGAGATCAAAAAGCTATTTCGGGATGGCGGCGCGGTCAAGGTCAGCCGTTCGGTCAAGGAACTCTCTCTTAAAATAGGAACGGTGCGGGAACTGCTTCAAAAGCAAAGCGGAAGCCAGCCGACGATCGGAAAAATTGCCGACTATCTTGGTGTAGGGGTTGACCAGGTCAGCGAAGCGATCAGCGCATCTCTCCCGGTACTCTCTCTGACACCTGTACAGGAGGAGGATGGACCCTCTCAGTTTGATATTCCGGTTGGCAGCGAGGAGGAGCAGATTGCGGAATCTCTTTCTTTGCGGGCAACCTTAAGCCGTCTGGAACCGAAAGACCGGTTGTTGATTCAGTATCGGTTTTATGAGGGAAAGACCCAAAGTGAGACAGCAAAACGGCTGGGGACCACGCAGGTACAGATTTCTCGCAGAGAACGCAAACTGCTCGCACAGCTGAGAGGCATGTTATCAGAAGAATAAATGTGGGAAATGGTGGAAAAAAGTAACGACAAGAAATTAAAAAAATAAAAAATGGAAGTGGTTTTCGTGCAGTATGCCAAACCATCGAAAAAAGTAGAAAAAAAACCAAAAATCGGTTGACATCCGACGGTTGCCGTGGTATTATAAACAAGCTCTCCCGCGAGGGACAGCAAAACGGCCCACCAGGATGCGAGCTGAGCGCCGAAAAGAATTTGAAAAAAATTCAAAAAAGCGCTTGACAAACAAAACCTGATGTGCTAAAATAAATAAGCTGACCCACGGAAGTGAGCGCAGCGAAACCTCCAAAGATTTGGAGGACGGGACCTTGAAAATTAAACAATATAGAGAAAAGCTTGAAGGAGCTCTAGAGCAGGAGGAAACCTGCTCGTAAAAGCTAAAAATTCCTTTTAAGTAATTCTACAAGGACGCAAGCGATTGCGTGCTGAGTAAGAATCGATTAAATTCAGTATCGACTGATTTTAATATCATTTGATAAAGAGTTTGATCCTGGCTCAGGACGAACGCTGGCGGCGCGCCTAACACATGCAAGTCGAACGGAGTTAATTTTTCTGAAGTTTTCGGATGGACGAAATTTTAACTTAGTGGCGAACGGGTGAGTAACACGTGAGCAACCTGCCCTTTAGTGGGGGACAACAGTTGGAAACGACTGCTAATACCGCATAAGACCACAGTACGGCATCGTACAGTGATCAAAGGATTTATTCGCTAGAGGATGGGCTCGCGTCCGATTAGCTAGATGGTGAGGTAACGGCCCACCATGGCGACGATCGGTAGCCGGACTGAGAGGTTGATCGGCCACATTGGGACTGAGACACGGCCCAGACTCCTACGGGAGGCAGCAGTG
>CALXBG010000060.1 GCA_944386485.1 uncultured Pygmaiobacter sp.
ATCGGCAAGATCGCCGGCGAGCAGCTGACCAAGCTGATGACCCTCGGCCTGACCGAAAAAGAGGCCGAGCAGAAGATCATCGAGGGCTTTTTGAAATAACAATCGTTCCGGCCGGGGCAAGCTGCCCCGGCCTTTTTGTGCCTTTCGCCGGTTTTTCGCCTTATTTTTTGTCGCCTTGTCCCTCCCTGTGAACCTTAAAAATCTGGTATACTAAAATTACAAAAGTAAGTCAAAGGAGGGTTTCCCATGCGAAAGCCCCGACTGCTGCTCATCCCCGCCCTCGCCGCCGTGCTGCTCGCCGGCTGCATCGCCGCCCCGCCCGGCTCGAGCGTCCCGCCGGTCTCCTCACCCGCGCCGATCCCAACGCCGACCCCGGCGGCGCAGGCGGCGGTGACTCTCTCCGACGGGCTGACCCTCGTCGCCACCCTTGAGGAGGCGGCGCTGCTCGAGCGGCTGGACAACCCCGGGGCCGCGCTCTGGCCCCCGGTCTTTATCTCGGCCGACCGGCTGCTGCTGCCGGTCAAGCTGCCCGACAGCGGCTTCGAGTGGTATCTCTACGAGCCAAAAACCGACGCCCTCACCCTGCTCGCCCGGCTGCCGGAAGACTACCCCCAGATCTCGGCGATCTGGGAGGAGGGGGAGCAGATCCGGGTGATTTCGGATGTCGGCGCCTTCACCCTCGACCCGGCCGGGGAACCGGTCGAGCTCTCGGGGCTCGATTCCGACTGGACGCTGCGGGGCAACCCGGTGACCGGCGAGGTCTACCGCTGTCAGAGCGGACAGCTGATTGCCGCCGCGCCGGACGGCAGCGAGTCGGTGCGGTACACCTGGCCGGGCAAGGAGGTCCTCTCGGCGGTGGCGGTCTCCCCCGACGGGGGAAAGCTCTTCTTCGGCATCATCCCCTATGAGATCATCAACAACGTCGTGGTGCTCGACCTCGCGACCGGCGCGGCCGAGGTCACCCCGATGCAGGCCGCCTATCCCTGGTACTGCTGGCTCGGGGACCAGCCCTGCCTTGTCACGGTGGACGAGGCGCAGGGGGGGCTGCTGCTGCGGTACGGCGACGGCCTTGCGAATACCTTCCTCTGGCAGTTCCCCCAGCCCGACGGCTGGCGGAATGCCCAGGTCTCCGGCTGCGCCGACGGGCAGATGCTGTTGATCTTCTCCTACCCCGTCGGAGAGGAGGAATGGCGGGATACCCTCACGCTGCTGGGCTGGGACGGGGCCGCCGTCACCGAGCGGGCACTGCTCGAAACCGACGGCCTGATTTGCGGCACCGCCCTCTCACAGGATGCCGGCGCACTGGCGATCCTGCTGCGGGACGGGGTAGGCCTGCCGCCCCGGCTGCTGCTTTACACCATCGACGGCTGAACACAAAGAGGGGGGCCCCGCGGGGGCTCCCCTCTTTGTGTCAAACTCACCGCGCGTCGTGCAGGATCTCGCCGTCCTTGACCGTCATCACACAGTTTTCGAGCGCCCGGATGTCGGCCAGCGGATCCCGGTCGAACAGCGCGAGATGCGCCCGCTTGCCCGGGGTGATCGAGCCGAGGCTGGCGTCCACCCCCAGCATCTTCGCGCTGTTGATGGTGCCGATCTCGAGCGCCTGGGCGGGGGTCAGACCGCATTTTTCCACCATCACCACCATCTCGCTGGCGGTCTCATCGAAGAAGCAGAAGCTGCTGCCCGCGTCATTGCCGCAGCCGCAGGGCACCCCCGCGGCATAGGCGCGGCGGAAGGAGTCGTAACAGACCTCCTCCAGCCGCAGCGCCTTCTCCGCCACCTCGGGCAGCAGCTGGTCGGCGTGGGCGGCGATGTGGTAGAGGGCCGAGACGGTTGGGTCGAGCCAGGCGCCCTGGCGCAGCATCAGCTCGATTGTCTCGTCGTCCAGCCCGATGCCGTGCTCGATGTGGTCCACCCCGGCGGCCAGCGCGTTGCGGATGCTGCGGTTGTTCTGGGCGTGGCAGCAGGCCTTTTTCCCTGCGTGGTGGGCCTCCTCGACACAGGCGGCCATCTCCTCCCGGCTGAGCTGGGGGCTCTCGGTGTCCATGCCGGCGGTCAGTACGCTGCCGCTGGCATACAGCTTGATCGCATCCGCCCCCTCCCGCAGCTGCAGCCGGGCCGCCTTGCGGCACTCATCCGGACCATCGGCCTGGGTCGCGCCGACGTTCCAGGTCGCGCCGCCGGTCATGCAGACCGCCGAGCCCACCACCTGAAGATCGGGGGAGAGCTTGACCCTGCCGCTCCTGACATACCGCTTGAGGTTGCAGGTGGCCAGATTGCAGGTGCCGACGTCCCGCGCGAAGGTCACCCCCGAGCGCAGCAGCTTCTCGGCGTTGGTGATGCAGTTGTAGGCCAGATCAAACCAGTTCATCCCGATGAGATCCGACTGGATCGCGGTCACCCGCGCCGCGAGGTGGGCGTGGCAGTTGAAGAGGCCGGGGGTCAGATACCGCCCGCCGAGATCCACCCGTTCGGCCCCGTCGGCCGAAAGGCCCCGGCCCACCTGCCGGATGATGCCGTCCTCGACCAGGACCTCCCCCTGCGTGAGCAGCGATCCCGCGAGCACATCCACAACATTTGCATTGACAAAAATCCGTTTCATTCTTCTGCCTCCCTTTTTTCTGTTTTCGGCCGATCGGCCCTTTTCACCCTTACTTTACACCGTTTTTCGGGTTTCAAAAAGCACAAAACCGGGAGTTGCGTCAACCATTCGGTTGATATAAAATAGAGCAAAAGGGAGGGGTGCGGGATGATCGGGGAACGCAGTCTGCGGGTTTTTGTCGAGGTCTACCAAACCGGCAACATTCATCTGGCGGCCCAGCGGCTCTACATCTCGCCCCAGAGCGTGAGCAAGACGATCCTCGCGCTGGAAGCGGAGCTCGGCGCGCCGTTGTTTCTCCGGGAGCGCCGCCGGATGCTGCCCACCCCCCGCGCGGCCCGGCTGCACCGGCAGGCCGAGCAGATTCTGCGGGAGTTTGCGCTGCTGCGCGCGGACGACCGTCAGGCCGAGACCCCGCGGCGGCTGAAGATCTACTGCACCAGCGGGGTGCCGGAATACCTCGGCCCGGCGTTTGCGGCCCGGTTCGCCGCCGGCCGGCCGGATCTGTTGCTCTACCTCATCGAGCTGCCCGACCGGCAGGCACAGGATCTGCTGCGGCGGGACGGCGCGGGGCTGGCGATCCTCTCGGATCCCTGTGACGCCAACCTCTTTGTCAGCCGCCCGCTGTTCAGCTGCGGCTACTGTCTGGTACTGCCGCAGACCCACCCGCTGGCCGGTCGCCCCCAGCTCTGCGAGGAGGATCTCGCCGGGGTGCCGCTGGTGGGCAAGGGAGACGAGTTCCAGCTCTACATCAACCAGATGCAGCGGTTCACCCCCGACCGGCCCGGCCCCCGGGTGGTGCTCGAGACCACCAGCTACCATCTCGCGATGCAGATGGCCGCGGCGGGGCAGGCCGTCGCCTTTGTGCCCGCCTTTCTGGCGGACCGCTATGCGCCGGCGGGCACCGTCGCGCGGCCCTACCGCCGCGCTGACCAGGAAAAACGGTTCTATCTGGTGCGCCCGGGCGCCAGCAGTCCCACCGAGCCCGAGCGCGCCTTTGTCCGGGCGGTCCGCCGCTGGGTCGCCCGGGAATAACCGCGCCGAAAAAAAGAGGAGAACGGCGTGCCGTTCTCCTCTTTTTCTTTGGATCAGACCCGCCGCCCCATCACGGCTGCTGCGAGGTGCAGTGGGGGCAGCGGGTCGCGTCGATCGCGATCTCGCTCTTGCAGTAGGGGCAGATCTTGGTCGTGGGCGCCGCGGGGGCCGCCTGCGCGGCCCTGCGTACCGCCAGCGCGTGCAGGCGGTTGATCCCCTTGACCAGCAGAAAGATCACAAACGCCATGAGGATAAAGTTGACCACGGCGGTCAAAAACGCGCCCACCCGGAAGGTCGCGCCCCCCAGCGCCAGCGCATAGCCGCTCAGGTCCTGATTGCCGAACAGACCCAGCAGCGGATTGAGCAGGTCGTTGACCAGCGAATCGACAATCCCCTTGAACGCGCCGCCGATGACGACGCCGACCGCCATGTCCATCACATTGCCCCGCATGGCGAATTCCTTAAATTCCCGAAAAAACTTTTTCATCCGGGCGCCTCCTTTGCGCGAATCGTTCTCTTTTTTATTCCTTTGTCCCGTCCCCCGGCAGCGTGTCCCGCAGCCCGTAGACCGCGTACATCGACAGCAGGTTCTGGGCGGTCATCTTGCTTGCCATCAGCTGGTAGTAGGTCGCCGACCTGGTGCGCCCCTTCGCCCGCAGCTCGGCCATCCGCTCGAGGGTCTTTTGGTAGTCCGCCTCGACGGCGGCGAGCATCTGCTCGAATTTTTGCAGCCGTGCTTGCTGTTCCTGTTCCATCTCAACCCTCCCGCAGCCGGGCGGCGACCGCCGCGCGGATCGCTTCGCAGGCCGCCTCGTCCAGCTCTGTCTCGACCTCGCCGGGATCCTCGAGCACCCGCGGATGGTCGTAGAACGCGATCTCGGCCCCGCGGGAAAAATCCCCGCCGAGGGTGGGCAGCGCCGTCACATCGCAGCCGGTGACCACCCCGCAGAGGGTGACCGCCTCAAGATAGCTGCCGTAGGGGGAGGCGTGCTCCCCGTCGCGCCAGAACAGCCCGATCTTGGGATGGGTCTCCCGCAGCCGCTGCCAGACCTCCCCGACCGGGGCGAGCAGCGCGCCCTCCCGCTGCGCGAGGGCGCGGGCGGCGGCGGTCATCTCTGCCTGGTGTTCCGGCGCGCGCTGCTCAGCCCAGGTGGTCAGAACCACCGGCGCCGCGCCCCCCGTGCGGCAGAGCTCGATCACCCGCCCGCCGTCGGCCAGCAGCGCCGCCTCGCCGGGGAACGGGTGGGCCTGCTGCTGGATCACGCAGTAGTCGTATTTCCCGTACAGCAGGTTGTACCGCAGCGAAAAGTACTCTTCAAGGTGCCAGCCCAGCGGCCGGCCGGAGTAGGCCAGCATCGTGGGCAGCACCTGCCCCGCCCCCGCCGCGGCGCAAAGCCGTGCGAAGGTGGCGGGCATATCGTTGAAATAGCTGTGGCTGTTGCCGACAAACAGAATCCGCATCATTTCCTCCTTATGCGCGCCGGCGGCGCAGCCGGCCCATCAGCCGCTTTGCCATCTCAAGCAGCGGCCAGAAGTTGAAAAAGACCACCGCGGCGCACAGCAGCCCGCACCAGAGCGGCCAGAGCGGCACCTCGGCGAGCATCAGCGCGATCTCGCCGGCGAGCAGCGTCATCGTGACGGCCATCCGCACCGGGTGCATCTCGAGCCGGATATACCGGCGGGTGCCCACCGCCCGGATGACAAAGACCAGAAAATAGCTCGCAAAGGTCGCGAAGGCCGCGCCGTTGGGGCCAAAGTCGGGGATCAGCAGCCAGTTCATCACAAGGTTCGACCCCGCGCCGAGCAGCATGGTGAAAAAGCTCTGGCCCGAGCGCATCTCGACCATATAGATGCTGCCCAGGAAGGTGACAAAGCAGCTGAAGACGGTCGCCACCACCAGCAGCGGGATATACCGCCAGGCCTCGTTGAAGGCCGAGCTGCCCGACAGGGTGAGCACCATCATCACCGGCTTGCAGAACAAAATCAGCCCCGAAGCGACGAGGAAGAGCAGGCTCTGGTAGCTCTGGAACACCCGGCTGAAGAACTTTGCCCGCCCCGGGCTGCCCCGCCCGCCGTCGGTGATCGCCGACAGCTGCCAGGCCTCGGTGAAGAGGGTGGAGAAGAGCATGATGACGTTGGGCACCTTGTAGGCCGCGACATACAGCCCGTTCGCCTCGCTGCCGATCATCGCGGTGATGAACAGGTGGTCGGAGGTGTTGGTGATCCACCAGAACATGTTCGTCGGGATCAGCGGCGCGGCGTACCGCAGCATCTGGCGCAGCAGCGCGCCGTCAAACCGCCGCGGCCGGATGTACCGGTACAGCCGGGCGGCGGTGAACAGAAAGACCGCCGAGCACAGATCCGCCGCCGCCGTCGCGAGGACGTAGCCGTAGATCCCCCAGCCGAGGCCCGCGATGAAGAAGACGATGAAGAAGAGGTACAGGCAGGTATTGAGCACCCCGTCCACCGCGTAAAGTCTGGTGTACTGCTTTGCCCGCACGAACTGGCTGCACAGGTTGCGCAGGATGCTCATGATGACATAGGCGTAGAGCAGCGCGGTATACCCCTGCATGTCGGGGATCCGGGCGACCAGCGGCCAGCAGAGCAGGAAGATCAGGATGCCGCAGCACTCGGCCGCCAGCCCGCCGGTAAAGACCGCCGCCTTGTCATAGGCCTTGTCCAGCCCGTAGCGGATCACCGCGTTGGCCACCCCGACCGAGACGACCGGCAGCAGCAGCTGGGCGTATTTGGTGATGAGATCCGCGTCTCCGAACTCGCCCAGCCCGAACATCCGGGTGAAGAAGGGCATGAGCAGGAAGGAGAGGATCTTGCTCGAGAAGGAGCTGATCGCAAACAGCAGGGTGTTCGAGATCAGCCGTTTGTATTTATCCAAGAAATCACCTTTGTCCTGCCGCCTGTGCGGCGGCATGTTTTCGGTCCGAATCGGGCACTTTGGGTTATTCTACCACAGAATCCCGATTTTTCCAATCATCCGCACTGCGGCGCAGTAGCGCCCGCCGCGCGCGGTTATCCGGCAGCATCGCGTCCAGCGCCGCGTGGAAGGCCGCACCGTGGTCGGGATAGAGCAGATGCAGGTACTCGTGCAGGATCACATACTCCACCGCCGGCGCCGGGGCGGCGGCAAGGCGGCGGTTGAGGGTGATCTCCCGCTTTGCCGGCCGGCAGCAGCCCCACATCGAGCGCAGCGTCTTGAGCTTGATCTGCGGCATGCCGCCGAAAAGGGGGGCATATTTTTCGAGCCAGGGCCAAAAGACGGCCCGGCAGACCTCATCCGGCGGCGGCTCGGGCAGCGCCGTGGGCCGTTTTGCCCGCGCCCGCTCGATCCAGCCCGCCCGGGAGGCGACAAAGGCGTCGATCTGCCGCACCCCCGCGCTGCGGGGGGCGCTCACCGCAAGGCTGCCGTCCGCGCGCAGGCGCAGGTTCAGGTTCTTTACCTTTTTATAGGTCAGTTCATACGTAATCGGCCCGTTTTGGGTCTCAACCTGCCGCAGCATCTGCACCCCCCTTTCTCTTTTCCCCATTATACCCACCGCAAAAGGTTTTGACAAATCCGCTTTCCGGTAATTTCGGACCCGCGTTATACAAGGGGTATTTCGGTTTGTCGGTTTCGCCCAGTATTCGGGTTCCGGGAGGATTAAAATTCTCCCCGCTGCCGTCTTGACGAACTACATCTTGTGCTTTATACTTTTATTACAACATAAATATTGTGTGATTTTTCGTTCCGCGGATGATTGGTTCGCGGGAATTTTTTCGGGAGGAGCAGAGCGGATGACCAAGGTAAAAACCATCGTCAAGCGGGACGGGCGAACCGTTCTCTATGATGAAACCAAGATTGCGGCGGCGGTGCTCAAGGCGCTGACCGCCAGCGGAGACGAAAACCCGGTTGCGGCGGCGCGGGTCGCCAACGCGGTCGGCGACCATCTGTCGGCCGGCGGGGAGGAGGTTTCCCCCACCATCGAGCAGATTCAGGACGCAGTCGAAAAAGAGCTGATGCGCCAGGGCTATACCGAGGCGGCAAAGCGGTACATTCTCTATCGGGAAAACCGCACCCGCATCCGGGAGGGCAAGACCTCTCGGATGCGCGCGATCGACGAAATCACCAACGGCGACGCACGGCCATCGGACATGAAGCGGGACAACTCGAACATCGACGGCAACACCGCGATGTGCAGCATGCTGAAG
>CALXBG010000061.1 GCA_944386485.1 uncultured Pygmaiobacter sp.
CATCTTCGTTCACCTCACTCTGGTTCTGACTATTAGCGCATGTTATTTGGCATACGCAGCATCACAACCTGATTGTACCGGAGTCTTGGCACCGGAATACACGATTGCTGTAATAGTTTAGCACAACCAGGCAAAAAAAGCAACAGTTTTTTCGCCTTAAAATGCTGAAAAAACAGGCGGGTCAAAGCCATGCCCCGACCCGCCTGTTTTCTCTTTTTGTTTTCGATCAGAAGCCCAGCATGGCGTTTGCCGCGACCGCGAGCTGCTGCTGCAGCGCCTGTGCCTGCGCCAGGCTTTCGCCCTTTGCAGAGTAATAGACCTTGATCTTCGGCTCGGTGCCCGAGGGGCGCACAATGACGCTCGCACCGCAATCCAGGTGATAGGTCAGCACATCCGAACGGGGCAGGTCAATGACCGCCTCCGCGCCGGTGACGAGATCCTTCGAACGGCTGGTCGCATAATCCTCGACCCGCACGACCTTATAACCGGCGATCTCCGCGGGCGCATTGGCGCGCAGGTCGCTCATGATCTTCTTCATCTTATCCATGCCGGCCAGCCCGTCAAACTCAAACGAATCGACCTTGTGCAGATAGGTGCCGTAGGTCTTGTAGATCCGGTCGAGCTCCGCCTTGAGCGAGGAACCCTGCGCGGTGTAGTAGGCAGCCATCTCACAGATCAGCATGCTGGCAACCACCGCATCCTTATCGCGGACGTAGCTGCCGGCCAGATAACCGTAGCTCTCCTCAAAGCCGAAGATAAAGCGGTTCTGCTCGCCCTTCTGCTCGAGATGCAGGATGGTCTCGCCGATATACTTGAAACCGGTGAGCACCTGAACCGGGGTCACGCCATAAGTCTTGGCAACCTCGTCGGCCAGCGCGGTGGTCACAATACTCCGCACATAAACCGGGTTTTCCGGCAGCGTACCCGCCTCGGTACGGCCCTTGCAGATATAGTCCAGCAGCAGCACACCGACCTCATTGCCGGTAAGTAGCAGATAGTCCTCGCCGTCCTTGACCGCAATGCCGACACGGTCGGCGTCGGGATCTGTGGCCAGCAGCAGATCTGCGCCGGTCTTTTTCGCCAGCGCAAGACCCAGTTCCAGCGCCTGCCGGATCTCGGGGTTGGGATAGGGACAGGTGGTGAAGTTGCCGTCGGGCAGCTCCTGCTCGGGCACGACGGTGACATCCTCGATGCCGATATCGGACAGAATCCGGCGCACCGGCAGATTTCCGGTGCCGTTGAGCGGGGTGTAGACCAGCTTCAGACCTGCGCCGCGGCAGACGCCCGGGCGCACGCTGCAATTCTTGACATGCTCGTAATACCGCTCGATGACCTCGCTGGAGATATACTCGATATTGCCGTTCTGCATCCCCTGCTCGAACTCCATGAGATGAATCCCCTCAAAGAGATCGGTCTTCTGAATCTCAGCATAAACAGCATCGGCGCTCTCGCTGGTCATCTGGCAGCCGTCCGGTCCATAGGCCTTGTAACCATTGTACTTGGCGGGGTTGTGGCTCGCGGTCACCATGATGCCGGCGTCGCATTTGAGCTTACGCACCGCATAAGAGAGCATCGGGGTAGGCATCAGCGTTTTATAGATATACGCCTTGATCCCGTTTCCGGCAAGCACTTCAGCCGCGGCGCGCGCAAACAGGTCGCTTTTGATGCGGCTGTCATAGGAGATCGCGACCTTGGGATGCTTGTTGCTCTTTTTGAGATAACTGGCAAGGCCCTGCGTGGCCTGACGAACGGTGTAGATATTCATCCGGTTGGTGCCCGCGCCGATCACCCCGCGCAGGCCGGCTGTGCCGAACTCCAGACTGACCGCAAAACGGTCCTCGATCTCCTCATCCTTCCCCTCGATTGCCTTCAGCTCCGGAATGAGATCTTCGTCCTCTGTCGCATATTTCAGCCAGCGGTCATACTCTTTCATCACCATTTGCTGCACCTGCCTGATTCATTTATTTTTGTTCCGGCTCCACAGAGCGGGCTGTGACGGCTGCCACAGCATCTTTACCAGATTATTATACCTCTTTTGAAAAAAAGAGTAAAGTTTCAGAAGAAGAAATCTTCTTTTTTCACTTTTAACGGCTGTGCCAGTACTGCCGGTCAAGGTTGCGGTACTGAATTGCCTCGCTCACATGCGGCACATCGATCGTCACATCTCCATCCAGATCAGCGATGGTCCGGCTGACCTTGAGCACCCTTCCCCACGCGCGGGCTGAAAGGCTCATCCGCTCAAATGCCATCCGCAGCAGCCGGTCCGCCGACGGGGTCAGCTGGCAAAATTCTCTCTGCAATGCAGCGGTGAGCTGCGCGTTGCAGTAGATGCCGGTTCCCGCATACCGCGCCTGCTGGCGGGCACGGGCGGCAGCGACCCTGCGGTAGACCTCTGCGCTGGACTCAGCGGGTCCGCTGGCCGCAAGGGACTCATAATCCACCGGCGAGACCTCTACGTGCAGATCAATGCGGTCAAGCAGCGGACCTGAGATCCGTTGGAGATACCGCTCGATTGCCGACGGCGTACAGTTACACGCACGGGTTGGATGCCCAAAATAACCGCAAGGGCAGGGATTCATTGCCGCGACCAGCATAAACCGGCTGGGGAATGTTGCGCTCGCCGCCACCCGGCTCACCGTGACCCTGCCATCCTCCATCGGCTGGCGCAGAATCTCCAGCGCATCCCGCTTGAACTCGGGCAGCTCGTCCAAAAACAGCACCCCATTGTGGGCAAGGCTGACCTCGCCCGGGCGCGGGATGCTCCCGCCGCCCGAAAGCCCCATTGCCGAGACTGAATGGTGCGGACTGCGAAACGGCCTGCGGGTCATCAGTCCCTCTCCCCGATGCAGCAGACCGGCGACCGAATAGATCTCGGTGGTCTCAACCGCTTCTTCTCTGGTCAGCGGCGGAAGGATCGAGGGCAGCCGGCGGGCAAGCATTGATTTGCCGGTACCCGGCGGCCCGATCAGGATCAGGTTGTGTCCGCCGGCCGCCGCAATTTCAAGTGCGCGCCGCGCCTCAAACTGACCCCGCACATCGGCCAGATCCTCCAGTGCAGCCCCGGCATCGGGATCAAAGGGCGTCGGCGGAACCGGCTCGATCAACACGTTCCCGCGCAGATGATCAACCAGCTGCGTAACTGTCTGAACCGGATAGACTGTCAGTCCGTCCACCGCTGCGGCCTCCGCCGCATTCTCCCGCGGAAGGAAGAGCGATCTAATGCCCGCCGCGTGGGCGGCACGTGCCATCGGCAGCACCCCGTTGACGCTCCGCACCGCACCGTCAAGGGCGAGCTCGCCCAAAAACGCGGCGTCGGTCGGCGGCGCGGGCAATTCACCCTCCGCAGTCAGGATTGCCAGCAGTACCGGCAGATCATAGACAGGTCCGGTCTTTTTGATGTCCGCCGGTGCAAGGTTTACGGTAATTCGGCTGACCGGATATCGAAAACCGGTGTTTTTGAGCGCGCTGCGTACCCGGTCGCGCGCCTCTTTGACCGCATTATCCGGCAAGCCCACCAATTCAAAGGAGGGCAGTCCGCCCGAAAGATCGGCCTCCACCGTAACCACAAAGCCGTCCAGCGCAAAACCGCCCAGACTGGCGACCCTTGCGTACACTCCACATCCCTCCTACTCTCTCATCCAATCAAATTCCGTTGACACCCGGTTCTGTTCCATCCCCATGTCGGATACTCAGCACCAGCGCCAGCAGCGGCCGTTCCGGCATAAGCAGCTGCCGCAGCGTCCGCAGATCGCCCTGTCTTCCTCCAGCACAAAAACAGGGTCCCGCCTCCCCTTTCGGCGGACGGCGCAGCCGCACCGGTGCGGAGAGGGTGTTATAAAACCGATAGACCGGCTCTCCCGCGGCATCCCGGCTGATCATGCCGCTGAACGCAACAAAATGTGCGCTGATCCTCCCATTTGGTGGACGACGGATATAATAAAGGATATTTGCCTGGGCGCCCGGCGCGCGCCGTGCAATCTCCCACGGCATTGCGCTGACCGAGACCGAAAAGCCCCGGCGCAGAAAAAAGAGCGGCAGCGCCGCCGCGCGGGTCCCCAGTTGTCCCCGCAGCGCAAAAGCGGGCTCCAGCGCACGGATCACCTGCTCCGGCCGCGGTTGGTATCCCAGCAGCCGCAGCGCGTTGTAACAGGCGATCCATCCACAGCCACAGCGATCCGACCCAACTGCTCCCATCCGGTAGGCGGCGAGCGGTCGCTGGCTGACGATCATTCCCTGTTCATCGCAGGCAAGCTCTCTTCCCCGGCGCCGGGGCAGCGATTGCTCCTCCAGTCGCAGCCGCCGATTGAACAGCCGGTTTGCCACCGGACTGCGGCTTTCTCCGCATCCTGTTTTCCAGCGCATCGCCTACGCCCCCTTATTTGTGATACTTAGTCCCTGCATTGATCGAAGCCGCGCGGTAAATCTGCTCGAGCAGCATCAACCGTGCCAGCTGATGGGGAAAGGTCATCCGGCTCATTGAAAGCCGAAGCTGCGACCGCTGTTTGACTCTGTCCGTCAGCCCATGCGACGAACCAATGACGAACGCGAGATCCGCGCGGCCCGAACCGGCCCGCTCCCGCAACAACGCGGCCAGCTCCTCGCTGGAGATCTGCTTTCCCTCGATACAGAGCGTCACAAGCGTTGCCGCTTTAGGCACCGCAGCAAGGATTCGTTCTCCTTCCTTTTCCAGTGCGCGGGTGATCTGGCTCGCACTTGCCGCTTTTTCCCGGATCAGTTCTTCCGGCAGTTCAACCAGTTTCAGATCACAAAACGCACCCAATCGCTTTATGTACTCAGCACAGCCCTTTTGCAGAAACTCCTGCCCCAGCTTCCCCACACAGATTACCGTAATCTTCTGCATCCCGTCACCCCCGTGATCAAAACTGAATCGCCGGGCTGACCTTGCTGCGGGAGAGCACCTGTAGCAATCCGTCCGATCCCGGCAGCGCACCGGCGGCGAGAAGGCTCTCGGTCGCGGCCTGTAATGCCAGCTGCGGGGTATTGTTTTCCTGGCTGAGATGGCAGAGCGCAAACCGCTCGCACCCAGCTCGCAGCAGCGCAGCCAGCGTCTCCCCTGCGTCCCGGTTGCACAGATGCCCGCGCGGAGAGGCAATCCGACTCTTGAGATAATAGGGGTAAGGCCCCATCTTCAGCCGGACCGGATCATAATTCGCCTCAAGCACTACCAGATCGGCCCCCGAAAGCCCCTCCATCACCTCGTCGGTGACCTGTCCAAGGTCGGTCGCCATCGCCAGCGTACGACCCGAGCCAAAACCCACCCGGTAACCACGGCAGTCGGCCGCATCGTGACTCGTGTGAAACGAACGGACCTCGAAGCCGGCGATCTCCTGCCCGTTTTGTTGCAGAACACACAGCTGTGCGGTGGGCGGCACCATATCGTGGTCGGCGAGGTAGGCAAGCGTCGCCTCGCTCCCATAAACCGGCAGCGGCCACCGTTTGAGGAAAACCTTCAGCCCGCTGACATGGTCGGAGTGCTCATGGGTTATAAGGATTCCTTCCAGCGCATCGGGAGAAATTCCCGCTTCTTCCATTCCACGGACTGCTGCGCGGCAGCTTTTTCCCATATCAACGCAGAGATACCGGCCATTCTCTCCCATCACCGCACAGTTGCCCGAGGAGCCGGAATAAAGCGAAAGAAAGGTTGCCATTGGTCGTTGTTTCTCCTTTTTCAGTATCAATCTTTCTGTATAGCGACAAAGGGCCGTCTCACATAAGACGGCCCTCTGGATTGATCTAGCTCTGTACCGCGTCGGCTCACAGCGCCTGACGCAGCTGTTTTTCCGGTGTCTCGATCCGCTTGATATCGGCGCCGAGGCCCCGCAGCTTGCCCACGAGATCCTCATATCCACGCTCAATGTGGCCGATCTCCTCGATCTCAGAAACGCCGTCCGCTGCCAGCGCCGCGACAACAAGCGCAGCGCCCGCCCGCAGATCAGTCGCCCGCACCGGCGCAGGCTGCAGCGCGGGCACTCCCTCGATGACCGCAACCCGGCCATCGACCTGAATATTCGCACCCATCCGGATCAGTTCATCGACATACCGGAACCGGTTATCCCAGATGCCCTCGGTAATGATCGAGGTTCCCTTCGCAGTACTTAGCAGCACCGCCATCAAGGGCTGCATATCGGTCGGAAATCCGGGATGCGGCATTGTCTTGATGTTCAGCGGTTCGATGTCTCCCACACAGTAGACCCGTACCGCGTCATCGTACTCTTCCACCGTCGCGCCCGCCCGCTCGAGCTTTGCGGTAATCGGCTCGAGGTGCTTGGGGATGACGTTGCGGATCAGCACATTGCCCCGGGTAATCGCCGCCGCAACCATGTAACTGCCCGCTTCGATCTGATCGGGGATGATGGAATAATTGCACCCGTGCATCTCTTTGACCCCGCGGATCTTGATGACATCGGTGCCGGCACCCCGCACATCTGCCCCCATCGTATTGAGAAAGTTGGCAACATCGACAATATGTGGCTCCTTCGCCACATTCTCAAGGATCGTCAGTCCTTCCGCCTTGACCGCCGCGAGCATCGCATTGATGGTCGCGCCGACCGAAACGGTATCAAAAAAAATGTGTTCAGCCTGCAATCCATCAGACCGTACATGGATAGTACCGTATTCAACCCGAAATTCAGCGCCCAGCGCGGCAAATGCCTTGAGGTGCTGATCGATCGGACGCGGTCCGAGATCGCAGCCGCCGGGCATCGAAACGCAGCCGCGGCCAAACCGGCCCAGCAGCGCACCAAGGAAATAGTAGGATGCCCGCATCTGACGGCTCATCTCCGCCGGAACCTCGGTGATCACAATGCGGGAGGTGTCAATTTCAAGGGTGGATTTATCGATCATGCGGATCGAAGCGCCCATCGCGTGCAGGATCTGCACCGAGGTCGCCACATCACTAATGTTAGGCAGGTTTTCCAGCACGCATTTGCCGCCGGCCAAAATCGTTGCAGGCAGAATCGCCACGGCCGCATTTTTTGCCCCGCTGACGGTAACTTCCCCCACCAGCGGCCGGCCGCCGCGCACCACAAACTTTTTCAATATCTTAAACTCCCCTTTTTCAGGCAGGATTCCTCTTTTTTTCTCTATTACAGAGCTCTTAATATTATAGCACCTTTGTTGACGGAAGAAAAGTAACAAATTCATGAGAAAATATTTTCCTCCAACTTTGCTCTGCACCTGCCTGCACCTTACAGGATACCCGAAATTCTGTCAATCAAACCAACCCGCAAAAAAAGAACGGGAAAACACCGTGCCAAGCTGCGCAGCATCTCCCCGTTCTGTTTCATTTCAATCAGCCGTAGTATCCGATATAGGGCGCAGGATTGACCCGGGTACCGTTGACAATCACCTCGAAGTGACAGTGGTTGCCGGTCGAATTGCCGGTCGAACCGACATAGGCGATAACCTGTCCCTGGGTCACATACTGTCCATTGCTGACCGCAAGGCCGCTGCAATGGCCATAAAGGGTCTGTACCCCGCCACCGTGGTCGATCCGCACATGGATGCCGTAGCCGCCCGCCGTCTGTCCCGCATAATTGACCACACCGCTTGCCGCCGCATAGATCGGCGTTCCATAGGCAGCGCACAGGTCGAGACCATTGTGAGAGTAGACGCCCCAGAATCCGCGGCTCTGATAGGTGAATCCAGGCCCAATCGGGAAGATCATCCCGCCGCTCGAGGGCACCCGGTTCAAGCCTTCGGTACTGACATAGGTTCCTTCCGAAACCAGCTTGTCCACCGGCTCGCTGAGCACCACCGGCTCACCGACCTGCACCCGACTCTCCTCCTGACCATCGACATAGGTAACCTGATAGGTGACCTGCTGAAGGCCCTCGACTCCCTCCTGTGTGACCTTAGTCTGTCCTTTGCGGAGGGTATCGTCCTCGGTGGTAATTGTCTGGTAGGGAATCGACTGCTCCACTACCTCGGTCTGCACCGCCTTGACCTGCAAGAAGGAGACCGATTCTCCAACGACCAAGGTCATGCCGGGCATCATGTAATTGCCGTTATCCAGCTCCGGATTCATTGCATACAGTTCGTCCACCGTGATATTGTTGGCCAGCGCGATGGTCCAAGGGGTGTCGCCATCCTGCACCACATAGCTGCGCTGTCCCTCCACCGGCTCGGTGAACAGCTTTTCGATATCACTATAAGCCTCGACACTCTCGTCAAGATAAAGCCCCTCCCGCAGCTGGACATCCTGTACGAACTGGATCTCAGCATTGGGGTACTGCTGGGCATAAGGGGTTTTGATCGTCTCAATCGCCTCAGTCAGCGCCTGTGTTTCGGTCGTCGCGCCATAAAACACATCGTCGACATATAGGCCGGCCGCTTCGATGATCTCCTCGCCGGAATTTTCAAGAATGGTATCTACCAGCTGCTGGGTATCCGACAGCTCGCTCTGGTTTACCATAGACAAGGTAAATTTGGGGTCCAGCGACCACTGTTCCTCATTGCCGGTGTAGATGATCTGGCTCTCGACCATTTTGGCCGCATCCTCATAGACCGACTCCTGTTCAACATAGCCGACAACCGTGCCGCCGCACTCGACCGCGAGCGCATAGTCGGCGCTCAACATTGTATGAACCGTAAATACAAAGACCCCGCCGGCCGCCAGCGGAAGCAGATAATAAAGCAGGTTCTTGCCAAGATACGCGTATCGATGTACACCGCTGGCAAGATACCGCAGCGCCATCGCCGCCGCGTGGCCTACGCCATTGGCACGTTCGTCGGCAACCAGCATTCGAATGTGTCCAAATCCGACCCGTACCCGACGGAACGGAGCGGCCAGGTCCTCTGCAAGCTCCCGCAAACCGGCAGCCGTCGCCGCAAAGATGGGGGCGAAGATCCGATAGGTTATCCGGCCGATAAAGCGGAACAATTCACCCGTTGCGCGGGCCGCTCGCAGGATATCGTATTCCGCCGCCTCTCCAACCCGGTAAAACAGTTGTCCCAGCCGTCCTCTCACCAGCCGAAGCCGAAGCCCAATCCCAGGCTTGCCGGGTCGCACCGCGCTACCTGTCATTCGCCATCCCCTCCTTTCCGCATTTTTCCCGACAACACAGCGCGGGCACAGCCAAACCTCTTTTGAGGTTCGGCTGTCGCCCGCACTCTTGTTTTTTCGCTTTTTTATTATACCCGATCCCGGCCTTCGGGGCAAGGGAATTAACAAAACTTTCATCCTTTGCACCCGGCGGGCCATCACCCGAGATAGCTCATCGGGTCTCGGCGTATTCCGCCCACGATCACTTCGAAGTGGCAATGCGGGCCGGTCGACCAGCCGGTCGAGCCAAGGTAGGCAATCAGGTCGCCCTGGTTCACCACCTGCCCCACCGAGACCGCAAGGCCGTTGCAATGGCCGTACAACGTGTGGATCCCACCGCCGTGATCGATCTCAACATGGATGCCGTAGCCGCCTGCCGTCCGTCCGGCATAAACCACAATGCCGCTCTGGGCCGCATAAATCGGGGTGTTTATATATCCGGTCAGGTCCAGACCGTTGTGGGCCGGCAGCAACGGCCCGCTGTATCCGCGGCTCATTCCACGGTAACCGGAATAGTCGACGGGGAACATCATAACCCCGTTGCCCGGCTTGATAATGGTACCATCCGCCGCGCGATAGATGCCCATCTCTCGAATTTCGGGCACCGGCTCGCTGAGAATGACCGGATCACCAACCTGTACCTTTGATACAGCCTGTCCACCGATGTAGGTGATCTCATAGGTGACATTTTTTTGTCCCTCAACACCGTCCTGCAGAATCCGCTGAGCGCCAAACGCCAGATCGCTGGTATACTCGGTTTGAGTCTCAAAGGCAATCGGCTCGGTCTCCACGCTGGTAACCACCGCCTTGACCTGCAGGAAAGGCACCGCCTGGCCGATGACCAGCGTCATGCCGGGCATCATGTAGTTGCCATTGTCCAGTTGCGGATTGAGTGCGTAGAGGTCAGCAAGGGTAATATCATTTCTTCCCGCAATGTCGGATGGCGTGTCTCCCTGTTGCACGGTATAGTTCCGCTGTCCCTGAACCTCTTGATGCAGCAGCGCCTCGAGGTCCTGATACCGCTCAATGCTCTCTGTCAGATAGACCCCGTGACGCAGTTCCAGATTCTCAACAAAACCAATCTCGGCGCCGGGATATTGTGCGACATAAGGCGCCTTAATCTCTTCAATCGCCGCCTCCAGCGAATCAATTTCGGTTGTCGCACCGTAGAACCGTTCGTCCACATACAGGCCGACCGCCTCAACAATCTCAGCGCCTGAGCTCTGGAGGATCGCGTCGACCAGCATCTGGCTGTCGGCCAATTCCTGATGATTGGCCATTGTCAGCGAAAAGCTGGGCGTGATCTCCCACTCCTGCCCATGACCGGTATAGACCAGCTGGTTCTGAACCGTTTGAACCGCCTCTTGATAGACTGATTCATGGTCCACATATCCCATGACCTGGTCCCGATATTCCACCCGCAGTACAAATTGACTGCCTAATACCCGAACCACCGTCAGTACAAAGACCGCACCGGCCGCAAGCGGCAGCAGATAATAAAGCAGATTTTTAGTCAGGTAAGCGTACTTCCGCACCCCGCTGGCGAGATACCGCAGCGCCATCGCCGCTGCATGGGCAAAACCATATTTTCGCTCATCCGCAACCAATGTTCTTATATGAGAAAAACCGCTGTGCACGCGGCGCACCGGTGCACCCAGTTCCTCGCGAACCACCTTTGCAGCCCGGGTCGCTCCGCCGCCGACCGGCGCGAAAATCAATGTCAACAACCGGCCGGTCAGTCTGCCCAGCTGCCGCAATAGACGACCGGCGATGACCAGCTGGTATTCTGCCGCACTACCCACCCGGTAAAAGAAATCTCCTAAAAAGGTCCTCAGCCGAAACAGCTTGCGTCGAAAAGGTCCCTGGCTGCCCCCGGGCCGCCAGTTGTCGGTCCGGCGACGGATGGCCGCCGTGTTCTCCATCCCGCTCAGCTTTCGCACCTCCCATTTTTCCGGTCATTCCGACCTGTCTGCCGGAACACTTCTTTTTTTGTGAATCAAAATCCCTTCACAAATATAGATTGCTATACTTAGGCTATTATATTATACGCCTATCCTCTTTGGATGCAATCACTTTATCGTCCTTTTCATCTATTTTTCATCCTTTTCTATCTCATTTTCCTTTTCACAGCGCATCTTGTGGCAATCCCAGCCGATCGAGCAGCAGAGTAAAGTCGTCCGGCAGCGGCGCCAAAACCGTAATCGGCTCTTTTCTGCCCGGGCTGTGAAAGGTGATCTGCTCGGCATGCAGCGCCTGACGGCCGATCAGCCGCCGGCTGCCGCCATAGAGGTCATCCCCCGCCAACGGATGGCCCAGCGCGGCAAAGTGGACCCGAATCTGATGGGTACGACCGGTGACCGGCACCGCCCGTACCAGCGTGTGACCTTCACCAACCGCCAGTACCCGATAATCGGTTTGGCTGGGCTTGCCTTCACCGCCGACACGCCGGCAGATGATACTGCCCTGGGCTCGCTGGATCGGCAGCCGGATACTGCCCTCACCCGCCGGCAGTTCTCCTTCGGCAACTGCGCGGTAAACCTTTTGAAATGCCGCTGCCAGCAACGGTGCTGCGAAACTGTTTTTCGCCGCCAGCACTAAGCCGGAGGTGTTGCGGTCAATCCGGTTGACCGGACGAAACGGGCAAGGCGTACCCCGCTGTTCCATCAAATATCGCCAGCCACCGGCCAGCGTGCCGATACAACCGGGTGCGCTTGGGTGGACCAGAATCCCTGCAGGCTTGTTGATTACCGCCGCAAAATCATCCTCATACAAAATTTCAAGCGGCAGCGCTTCGGCAGGAACACTCGTCTCCGGTTCGGGCGGGAGGGTTACAGTAATTTGTTGTCCTGCACATAACCGCAGGTTGGTATGGGCGGGATTGCCGTCCGCGGTGATGCCGCCGGGCAGATATTTTACTGTTCGGATCAGGCCG
>CALXBG010000062.1 GCA_944386485.1 uncultured Pygmaiobacter sp.
ATCCGTGTTGAGGTGTGCTCCAAGTGCCACCCCTTCTACACCGGCAAGCAGAAGCTGGTTGATTCCGGCGGACGGGTCGATCGCTTTAAGAAGCGGTTCGGCATCAAGGACTGATTTGATAACGAAAAACAACCTTGCCACATCTGCGGCAAGGTTGCTTTTTTAACCGGCGGAGGGAGGAACAGGATGGAAAGCTATACCACCATCCGCGGGGTGGCACGGGCCACGCTGGTGGAAAAAAAGAGCGAGTTTATTGCCAGCGCTTCCTTTGCGGATAGCGAGGAGGCTGCGCTGCGGTTTCTAGAATCGGTCCGCAGCGAGCACCGGACGGCCAACCACAATGTCTATGCCTATCAGCTGCGTCAGGACAGCCGTACCCGTTATTCGGATGACGGCGAACCGCAGAAGACCGCAGGATTGCCGGTGCTGGAGGTGATCCGGCACTCTGGGCTGACCGATCTGATCGTCGTGGTCACCCGCTATTTTGGTGGTACGCTATTGGGTACCGGCGGACTGGTGAGAGCCTATACCGGCGCGGCGCAGGCAGCGCTGGAACAGGCACAGCGGGTCACCGTCCGGCCCTGTGTGGATCTTGACTTGGTGCTACCCTATCCTCTTTATGAGCCGGCGGGGAGATTGGCCGATGCGGCCGGTGCGAAGGTGCGGGATACCAGATTTGCCGACCAGGTGACCCTTTGCCTCACGCTGCTCGAGGGGACGCAGCAGCCGCTGCTTGATCAGCTGTCCGAGCTGTGCCGAGGCCGGTTGAATATGACGCTCAGCGACCCTTATTATGCGCCATTTTGAATATGGTGGAAAATTTTGCGGAAATTTTTGTGAAACAAAAGGGTTTTTGCAAAAAACGGCGTATAGTATCAATGTAAGGCTTGTTTTTTCCATTGGACTGGTGCGCTGCGCGGAGGTGAGCTGGGATGACCGTACGGGAGAGAACCTGCGAGATCGAGAGGATGACCTTATCGCCTTATGCCTGCCTGTCTGAACAGAGCGAGGGACGCAGCCGGCCGGAGGAACCCTGCCCGATGCGGACCTGTTTTCAGCGGGACCGGGATCGCATTATTCATTGCAAGAGCTTTCGCCGGCTCAAGCAGAAGACACAGGTTTTTCTCGCACCGGAGGGGGATCATTACCGTACCCGGTTGACCCATACGCTGGAGGTTTCCCAGATCGCCCGAACCATCGCGCGCGCATTGAGACTCAATGAGGATCTGACCGAGGCGATCGCGCTGGGGCATGATCTGGGACATACTCCGTTCGGCCATGCGGGGGAACGGGCACTAAATCAGCTCTGTCCGGACGGCTTTGCCCACTATTTGCAGAGTGTGCGGGTGGTTGAACGGCTGGAAAAATACCCCGAGGGGCTCAACCTCTCCAAAGAGGTGCTCAATGGGATCGCTTGCCACACCAAGGGGCCCGAGGCGTCGACGCTGGAGGGACAGATTGTCAAGTATGCCGACCACATCGCCTATATCAACCATGATATTGAGGACGCGGTAATGGCTGGCGTACTGCACCAACAGGATCTCCCGCGGGAGGCGGTGCGGGTGCTGGGAGCGACCAAGAGCCGGCGGATTACCTCGCTGATCACTTCGCTGGTGGAAAACAGCACCGGCGGGGTGCTGCGGATGGATGATACCGTCTATGAGCAGTACGAGGCGCTTCACGACTTTATGTACGCGACCGTCTATGTGGATAAGAGGGCGAAAAAAGAGGAAAAAAAGGTCGATAAGCTGATCGAGGAACTTTACCTCTATTTCAAAAAAAATCCAAGGCGGATGCCGGGCCAGTTCCAGCAGATCTTCGCTGAGGAAGGCCCCGATCGGGCGGTGACCGATTACATTTCGGGCATGAGCGACGAATTCGCGATCCGCACCTTTGAAAATCTGTTTGTACCGCGGGGCTGGTCGTTGCAGTACTGACAGCGCGCGAGATTCAGGAAAGGAGGGGGCAGGATGGCAATTTCACCCGACTATTTGCAGGAGCTTTCCCAGCGGACCGACATCATCGAGCTGGTGAGCGGCTATGTTCAGCTGCGGCGCCGGGGCCGGACCTATACCGGGCTTTGCCCGTTCCACAGCGAAAAGACCCCCTCCTTCGTCGTCTACCCCGAAAATTCCAGCTTTTATTGTTTTGGCTGCGGCGCCGGTGGGGACGCGATTACCTTTGTCAAGAAGATCAACAATCTTGATTACATAGAGGCGGTGCGGTTTCTCGCCTCCCGGGCCGGGATGCCGATGCCGGACGAGCGGGACGACGCAGGAAAAATAAAGCGTCGGATTTTGGAGATGAATAAGGACGCGGCCCGCTTTTTCGCCGCGCAGCTGAATACTGAGGAAGGGCGTCATGCCCGGGGTTACCTGCGCGGGCGGGCGCTTTTGGATACCACGATTCGCCGGTTTGGGCTGGGATACGCGCCGGACGGTTACCATGCGACCAGCGACCATCTGCGAAAGCTGGGGTATACCGAAGAAGAACTGCTCACCGGCGGGATTATCAAGCGCGGACAGCGCGGCGGCACCTACGACTTTTTCCATGACCGGGTGATTTTCCCGATCATCGATCTGCGGGGTAACGTCATTGCGTTTGGCGGCCGGCGGATGGGGGAGGAGGGCGGCCCCAAATATCTGAACAGCGGCGACACTCCGGTGTTCAAGAAGAGCCGCAACATGTTTGCCCTCAACTTTGCCAAGAAGTCCAAGAGCCGACGATATATCCTCTGCGAGGGTTATATGGACGCGATTGCGCTGCATCAGGCCGGATTCGATACTGCAGTGGCCCCGCTGGGAACGGCCTTTACGCCGGAGCAGGCGCGGCTGTTGTCGAATTACGCCGAGGAATTGGTGCTCAGTTATGACAGCGATGAGGCCGGACAGAAAGCGACCCGCCGTGCAATCGATATTCTGTCCAATGAGCCGATGAAGGTCTCGATTCTAACGGTACAGGGTGCAAAGGATCCGGACGAGTTCATCAAAAAATACGGCGCGGACCGGTTTCGGATGTTGCTCGACGGGTGCAGCAACGCGATCGAATACGAGCTCTCGCGGGCAAAGGCAAAATACGATCTGACCAAGCCGGATGGACAGGTGGGATACCTTAAAGATGCCATCGAGATCCTGTCGGGCGAGGTCACCCCGACCGAGCGGGACGTCTATGCCGGCCGGGTGGCGGAGGAGACCAATGTCGAGAAAAAATCGGTACTGACCCAGCTGGACGCAAGGGTGCGCGCGAAAGGGCGCCGGGCACGCCGGGCGCGGGAGGAAGCGCTCCTCAACGAGGGCGCGGCTGCTCAGATCAAGGTGCCCTACACCCAGGGCGGCCGTAAGGCGCTGGGGGTGGCCTTTGCCGAGCAGCAGCTGATGGCCGCGGCGATCAAGGAACCCGGGATGCTGGAAAAGATCGCCGCCCGGGTCGACCCGGACCGGTTTATCACCCAGGAAATGGCACAGGTTTTCCGGCTGTTACTGGAGAAACAGGCGGCGGGAGAGAGCATTGAACTCTCCCAGCTGTCCGGACAGCTGCCGGAGAGTACGCTGTCGCTGCTCTCACGGATTTTAGCACAGAATTATGATGTTGGTTTTACCCAGCGGGATGTTGAACTCTACCTTGAACGAATCGAGGAGAGTGTGCCCAAATCGGTTGCAGCGGCCGAGATGTCGGGCGATGAACTGGAAGATTATCTTCAGCGGCTGCGGGAGCGGCGACGCTGAGAAGCGCGATCAGCGCATATTTAAGAAAAACAAAATTGCCGGGGCATGCCGCGGCGGATCATCAAAAGGGGAATAGAAAATATGGCGGACAAGAAAAGCACACTCAGAGATCTGATCGAAACCGGCAAAAAGAACGGCAAGCTGACCACCAAAGAGATCAGCGACGTCATGGAAGAGATCGGCTTTGACGTTGACCAGGTGGAAAAGCTGTACGAGACGCTGGACGCTCATAACATCGAGGTGGTGGATGAGCCGGATCCGGATATCGAGGAGTTTAAGCTCACCGAAGAAAATGCCGATGCCTTTGAGGGAGCGCTGGCGGCCGAGGGCGTGGCGATCGACGATCCGGTCAAGGTGTACTTAAAGGAGATCGGCCGGGTACCGCTGTTGACCCCGGAAGAGGAGATCGAACTTGCCGAGCGGATTTTGACCGGTGATGAGAAGGCGAAACAGCGGTTGGCCGAGGCAAACCTGCGATTGGTTGTCTCGATCGCAAAGCGGTATGTCGGCCGCGGCATGCAGTTCCTCGATCTGATTCAGGAGGGCAACCTCGGACTGATCAAGGCGGTAGAAAAGTTCGATCATACCAAGGGCTTTAAGTTCTCCACCTATGCGACCTGGTGGATCCGCCAGGCGATCACCCGTGCAATCGCGGATCAGGCCCGCACCATCCGCATCCCGGTGCATATGGTTGAGACGATCAATAAGGTCAAGAAGGTCTCGAGCCAGCTGCTTCACCGCAATGGACACGAGCCCACCGCCGAGGAGATCAGCGCCGAGCTGGATATGCAGGTGGACAAGGTGCGGGAGATCATGCGGGTTGCACAGGAGCCGGTCAGCCTGGAAACCCCGATCGGCGAGGAGGAGGACAGCCATCTGGGCGACTTTATCCCGGATGAGGACGCGCCGGTACCGGCCGAGGCTGCCAGCCACACCCTGCTCAAGGAGCAGCTGTCGGATGTTCTCAAGACCCTCACCCCACGCGAGGAGAAGGTGCTGCGTCTTCGGTTCGGTCTTGAGGATGGACGGCCCCGCACCCTCGAAGAGGTCGGCAAAGAGTTTAACGTCACCCGCGAGCGGATCCGGCAGATCGAGGCCAAGGCGCTGCGTAAGCTGCGTCACCCCAGCCGTTCGAAGAAGCTGCGGGATTTCTTGGACTAATAACAGAGAAGTATCAGGCGGCGTCTTCCCAAACGGGCGGGCGCCGCATTTTTTTGAATCTGCTTTGATATTTTCACCCGGCGGGGAAAAACTAATCCGGGTGATAGCGAATGAGACAAAAAATAGGAATCTTTTTATTCGGGGCGGTGGGCTATGCCAGCATCGAGGTGATCTGCCGGGGGCGTACCCATTGGAGTATGATGCTCGCCGGGGGTCTTTGTTTGTTGGTCCTCTCGCTGCTCAGCGAGAGGATGCAGGGGCGGGGGATACTGCTGCAAGCGCTTGTCGGTGCCGTGGCGGTGACTGCGATTGAACTGACCTTTGGCATTGTTGTCAACCTTTGGCTCGGCTGGAAGGTGTGGGATTATGCCGCGCGGCCGCTCAATCTGCTGGGACAGATCTGTCCGCAGTATACACTCTATTGGTTTTTGCTCGCTCTGCCGGTGATGCTCTACTTCCGGCAGAGCCCCAAAGGAGACTCTAAAACCGATTCTTGACATTTTGGACGGCCGTGGTATACTTAAAATATACAAAACAAGTATATTTTAAGAAAAGGAGGAGCCGCCGGTGTATCTCACGCAGGAAATAGATTACGCCATGCGGATTGTGTTCTGCCTGGCCAAGGCAGAGAGACGAATGGATGCGGCGAGCATCAGCACCGAGATGTGCGTCTCGCTCCGTTTTGCGCTGAAGATTATGGGAAAGCTGGCCGGCGCCGGGTTGATCAACAGTTATAAGGGGATCAAAGGCGGATACGAGCTGGCATGTCCGCCCGATCAGATCACCCTGCGCCAGGTGATGGAGGCGGTGGAGGGACGCGGGTATGCGTTCAGCCGCTGCCTGTGCGAGGGAAGCGACTGTAATAGGGGGATGTCCGGATGCTGTGTGTTTCAACAGCTTTGGCAGGGAATCACCGATGAGGTGAACCAGCAACTGGAGTCGGTCACCTTCGCGCAGATGCTTGAGAGAGAAAAACAGAGGAGAGAGGAGCTCTCCGCAGGTGCAATATAGTCCGGATTCGGCGGAGACATCACCCGCCGGATCTATTTTTTTGTAAAAAAGGATTTGTGGCTTGACAAATCAAACCGCTGGGCAAATTGTCAGAAATTCAATTAAAATTTTTGTTGAATAAAATTATCATTGACATCTTGACATCGGTGCGATATAATATTCAACTGTACCAAAATGGCTTAGTTTGTCTTATGTGACGAAATTTTCGGTTTTATTTTGTGCAAAATGCACACCATTGGGCCGAAAGCTCGTCAGATAAATTCGGCGTTGGAATACAGAGAATAGGAGTGGTCGCAGCTTATGGTGAAGGTCAAGCCGGTACAGCTTGGAAAAACCGAACGAATGACTTTTTCCCAGATCGACGAAGTTGTCCAGATGCCCAACCTGATCGAGGTTCAGAAGAACTCTTATCAGTGGTTCCTCGATAAGGGACTCAAGGAGGTTTTCCGGGACATCTCCACCATCGAGGATTACACCGGGAATCTGGTGCTGGAGTTCATCGATTATCGCCTTGACGAGGAGCCCAAGTACACCGTGAAAGAGTGCAAGGAGCGGGATGCCACCTATGCCGCTCCGATGCGGGTGCGTGCCCGGCTGCTGAATAAGGAGACCGGAGAGGTCAAGGAGCAGGAGATCTTTATGGGCGATTTCCCGCTGATGACCGATTCCGGTACCTTTGTTATCAACGGTGCCGAGCGGGTCATCGTCTCCCAGTTGGTCCGTTCTCCCGGTGTGTATTTTGGCTTCAGCTATGATAAGACCGGTAAGAAACTGTACACCGCCACCCTGAACCCCAACCGTGGCGCCTGGCTGGAGTATGAGACCGACTCCAACGACGTATTTTACGTGCATATTGATAAGAACCGCAAGATCCCGGTAACCACCTTCCTGCGGGCGATGGGCCTTGGCACCGACGCTCAGATCCGGGAGTTCTTCGGGGATGATGAGCGGATCGAGGCCAGCCTGACCAAGGACGTGGCCAAGAACGAGGAGGAGGGCCTGCTTGAGACCTACCGCAAGCTGCGTCCCGGCGAGCCACCCACGGTGGAGAGCGCGCAGACTCATCTGAACAACCTCTTCTTTGACGACCGCCGGTATGACCTGTCCCGGTTCGGCCGTTACAAGCTGAACAAGAAACTGGCCATCGGCCAGCGGATCAAGGGCTTTGTCGCGATGCGGGATATTATCGCTCCGCTCACCGGCGAGCTGCTGATCTCCAAGGGCGAGACCATCCGCGCCGAAGCTGCCGAGGCGATCGAGCGCGCCGGTGTCTCGGTGGTCTATCTCGACATCGAGGGCCGCGAGGTCAAGGTTGTCTCCAACGGCATGGTTACCGCCAACGACTTCCTCAGCTTTGATGCCGCCGAGTACGGCATTGACGAGAAGGTCAGCTTCGGCGAACTGCAGAAAATTCTCGAGGTCGAGGATGTTGAGGAGCAGAAAGAGCTGCTGGTCAAGAACCGCGATCTGCTGATCCCCCGTCATGTCACGGTGGACGATATCTTCTCCTCGATCAACTACCTCAACGGTCTGGGCAGCGGCATCGGCGATGTCGACGACATCGACCATCTGGGCAACCGCCGTATCCGCAGCGTCGGCGAGCTGCTGCAGAACGCTTTCCGCACCGGCTTTGCCCGGATGGAGCGGGTGATCCGGGAGCGGATGACCCTGCAGGCGCAGGATATGGAGGTCATCACCCCGCAGGCGCTGATCAACATCCGCCCGGTGGTCGCGGCGGTCAAGGAGTTCTTTGGCTCCTCGCCGCTGAGCCAGTTCATGGATCAGACCAACCCGCTGGCCGAGCTGACCCACAAGCGCCGTCTTTCCGCGCTGGGCCCCGGCGGTCTGTCGCGTGACCGCGCCGGATTTGAGGTTCGTGACGTTCACTATACCCACTATGGCCGGATGTGCCCGATTGAGACCCCGGAAGGTCCGAATATCGGTCTGATTTCTTATCTGGCCACCTTTGCGCGGATCAATGAGTACGGCTTTATCGAGGCTCCCTACCGCCGGATCGACAAGGAGAACCACCGGGTCACCGACGAGGTCATCTATATGACCGCCGACGTTGAGGACAACTATATCGTCGCGCAGGCGAACGAGCCGCTGGACGAGAACGGCTGGTTCATCAACGAGCGCGTCGGCGCCCGCTGCCGGGATGAGATTCTGTCGGTTGAGCGGGAGAAGGCGGACTTCATGGATGTCTCGCCGAAGATGGTTGTCTCGGTCGCGACCTCGATGATCCCCTTCCTTGAGAACGACGACGCCAACCGTGCGCTGATGGGTTCCAACATGCAGCGGCAGGCGGTGCCCCTGCTCGTCACCGAGCAGCCGATCGTTGCGACCGGTATGGAGTACAAGGCTGCCTGCGACTCCGGTGTTTGCGTGCTGGCAAAGCACGACGGTGTGGTCGAGCATGTCGACGCGGATAAGATCATCCTGCGGATCGACAAGAACACCACCGAGCGGTATGACATCATTAAGTTTATGCGCTCCAACCAGGGAACCTGCGTCAACCAGCGTCCGATCGTCTCGAAGGGTGAGCAGGTCAAGGCCGGCCAGGTTCTGGCCGACGGCCCCGCCACCAAGAACGGCGAGATCAGCTTGGGCAAGAACGCGCTGATTGGCTTTATGACCTGGGAGGGTTACAACTACGAGGACGCGGTCCTCATCAACGAGAAACTGGTGCGGGAGGATGTGTACACCTCGATCCACATCGAGGAGTATGAGCTGGAGGCCCGCGAGACCAAGCTCGGACCCGAGGAGATCACCCGCGACATCCCCAACGTCGGCGACGACGCGCTCAAGGATCTGGACGAGCGGGGCATTATTCGGGTGGGCGCCGAGGTCAGCGCCGGCGATATTCTGGTCGGTAAGGTCACCCCGAAGGGCGAGACCGAGCTGACCGCCGAGGAGCGGCTGCTGCGCGCGATCTTCGGTGAGAAGGCCCGCGAGGTGCGCGATACTTCTCTTCGTGTACCCCACGGTGAGTACGGCATCATTGTTGACGTCAAGGTCTTCACCCCTGAGAACAGCGATGAGCTCAACCCCGGCGTTCGCGAGGTCGTCCGCTGCTATATCGCCCAGAAGCGCAAGCTGAGCGTCGGCGATAAGATGGCGGGCCGCCACGGCAATAAGGGTGTTGTTTCCCGGATTCTGCCGCAAGAGGATATGCCCTTCCTGCCCGACGGCACCCCGCTGGACATCTGCCTGAACCCGCTGGGCGTACCTTCCCGTATGAACATCGGACAGGTTTTGGAGGTCCACCTCGGTATGGCTGCCAAGGCCCTTGGCTGGAAGGTTGCCACTCCGGTTTTTGACGGCGCGCACGAGCAGGACATCCGCGAGATGTTCAAGCAGGCCGGCAAGCGGGAGGACGGCAAGACCTATGTCTACGATGGACGTACCGGTGAGCGGTTCGACAACCCGGTTACCGTCGGTTATATGTATTTC
>CALXBG010000063.1 GCA_944386485.1 uncultured Pygmaiobacter sp.
AACCCGGCGGATCAGCTGGAGAAGATGGCCGAGGTGGCGCGGTCGATCGTCAAGACCGAGGCGGATCTCGACACCTACTATGGAGACGATCCGTTCTGGAGAGACGCAGCGCGGGAGAGCTTTGACCGTTCGCTGGAAAAATTGCAGGACGAGATGGGGGTCGTGACCCGGTACGACGCAGAGCAGGCGCAAAAGCAAAGCGCGAAACGGACGGCGGCCTCCCCCAGCGTGGAGCAGATGCAGGCGGTTTACCGGACGGCGCAGCAGCTGCAAAGGAATGCGGACAAGGTCGTGCGGAACACGCTGCTGACCGACGCGGATAACCAAACGGTGGAAGGCCTGCTGCGGGGGAAGATCTCACCGGAGCAGGTGACCGGGGCAAACAGCCGCGACATCCTGCGAGTCTATGAGGCAAAGAAGGCCGTACGGGATGTAATGGAGCCGATTCGGCAGTACAAGGCGGGACTGCGGGAAGAGCGGGTCGGGACTGCGGACAAATTCCTCGAAAACAGCATCCGGTGGAAGGACAAGTTGTCAGGGTTGCAGTACAGCGCCGAGACGATGGAGCGGAATCTGCGGGATGTGGCTGGAGAGGAAGCCCAGGGGCTGATTGACTACTACATCAAGCCGGTACACAGGAACGAGGCAGCGGCGACCCGGTGGAAGAACCAGATGCGGGACAGGATCCGGGCGCTGGAGCTGAACCAGACCGAGAGCGAATATTTGCAGCTGTACGGAGAGCTTCAGGGGGTTGAGGCGGCGCGGCAGATGGGGCTTGAACGGTCGGATGGGGAAATCGAGAATCTGCGGGTGCAAGAGGCAAAATACTACGACGAGCACAAGAATAAGATCGACAAGGCGAAGGTAGAAAAAGCGCTCGAGACGTTCCGCGGATTGTATGACGATATCTTTGCACAGATGAATCAGGTCTATGTCGAGAACGGGTATGCGCCGGTTGAATACCGGCAGGGGTATTTTCCGCACTTTACCGAGCAATCTCCGGACGGACTGCTCGGCAAGATCGCAAGCCGGCTGGGATTTTCCGCGAACAACGACACGCTGCCGACAGATATTGCCGGACTGACCTACACTTTCCGGCCCGGGCGCAAATACAATCCGTTTGCAAAGCAGCGGACGGGTTATCAGACAGTCTATGACGCGGTGAAGGGGTTTGACAAGTACATTGAGACGGCGGCGGATGTCATCTACCACACGGGGGACATCCAGAACCTGCGGGCGCTGGAGTCGGCGATCCGGTCAAGGTACAGCGAAGAGGGAATCAAGGAGCAGATCCAAAAGATCGAGAACAGCGAGGAACTGACCGACAGCATGAAGGAGACGGTACTCGCGGAGTACACCCGCAGCAGCCGGGGGCATCTGTCCAAACTGGCGCAGCAAATTACCGAATATACGAATATGCTGGCGGGTAAAAAGAGTCTGCATGATCGCACGGTCGAGAGCGATACAGGACGGGCGGTCTATCAGGTGATGAGCGATCTTGAAAACAAGGTTGCCGCGAATATGGTTGCAGTCAACCCTGGCAGCTGGCTGACGAACTTTATCCCGATCACCCAGGCCAGCGCGCAGGTGTCGGTGGGCAATCTGGTCAAGGCTGCGAAGGAGACGGCAAAAAGCTGGTTTAAGGACGATGGATTTGTAAGCGAGAGTATCTTTCTGACCAACCGGCAAGGAAGTGATCCGCTGAGCCAGACGATGCAGCGCAAGGCCAGCTCGGTGATGAGCAAGCCGATGGAGTGGATCGATATGTTCACCGCGAATGTGGTCACCCGGGGCAAGTATTATGAAAACATCAAAGCGGGGATGACACCGGAGCTGGCGATGGACAATGCGGACAGCTTCGCGGCGTCGATCATGGCAGACCGGAGCAAGGGCGCGCTGCCGACCTATTTTAACCGCAAAAACCCGGTGACGAGAATCTTCACGATGTATCAGGTGGAGGTCAACAACCAACTGAGGTATTTGCTCAAGGACCTTCCCCAGGCGAAAAAGGACGAGGCGATCAGGTCGATCGCGCTAGCGCTGCTGAAATACTTTGTTGGTGCGTATCTCTACAATGACCTGTATGAGTATTTCATCGGGCGGCGGCCGGCGCTGGATGTGATCGGTCTGGCGAACGAGACGGTCGGAGATCTGACCGGGTATCAGCTGCCAAACCTGATCGAGGCGGGGGAAGATCTCGCGAGTGGAGAAAGCCCGAATTTTACCACACAGAAGAAAGGTGCCGGGCAGGCGATCGCAACGCTGGGCGAAGGGGTTGCAGAAGAGCTGCCGTTCATCGGAGGACTACTCGGAGGTGGCCGTGTGCCGATCAGCAGCGCGCTTCCTGACATCGGAACATTGAGCTCTGCAACAGCCGGACTGATGAGCGGTGAAATGGCTTCGAACAAAGCTGGAGCTGAAATTTTGGATGAGATTTCAAAGCCGTTCTATTACCTGCTTCCGCCGTTTGGCGGAGGCCAGCTGAAAAAGGCTGTGGAGGGGATCGGCGCGGTGGCCCAGGGCGGCGTCTACGGACTCAACAATGATGGAGAGGAGACCCTGCGGTTTCCCATCGAGGATCAAAGTCTTGGAACCTATCTGCAGGCGGGCCTTTTCGGACCCTACGCGCTGCCGACCGGACAGGAATATGCACAGAGTGGTTTTAAGAGCAAGAGCGTCAGCTGGACACAGGAGTGGGAAGCAGCGAAAGAACAGGGGATCAGCTTCGACCAGTTTGAGGAGTGGAAGGAGCTGGCAGCAGAGGTCAGGGCGGATAAGAACGAGAAGGGCAACAGCATTGCAGGGACAAAAGCGAAGAACCTGCGGCAGCTGCTCAATGATCCGAGGTTCGATTTCACGCCGACCCAGAGAGAGTTTTTGATGCAGCAGGCGGGGTATGATTACTATACGCTGGAGAAGGTAGATGAGGGGTGAAATGTGGACTAAATGTGGACTTGATTAAAATAGATTGGTATATAAAGATCTGTTTCGAGTTCAAGTCTCGCCACTCGGACCAAAAGATAGAAATCCGAACTTAATCTTCCAAGTTGGAGATGGGTTCGGATTTCTTCTTTTTACAGAAAATCTGGATTTAATCCGATAAACGAAAAAAAGCGGGCTTTCCTCGTTGATTTGAGGAAAGCCCGCCTTTTCGTGTGTAAACATCTCATATAGTAAATATGGTTTGAAAGTCCCCGTTGGCATAAAGATGATTTGGTATGATGTATATCAAGTGCCCGAAGTGAGCACTTGATCGGAGATTTATTCGCTTTATCCAGCTTTAGCCATATGCTGCTTCAGCTGTTGTTCCTCCTTCCACTGGGCAAACTGACGCTGCCCTTCTTCGCTGGCGTAAAACTTT
>CALXBG010000064.1 GCA_944386485.1 uncultured Pygmaiobacter sp.
TCGATTTTGATGCGGATGCAAGGAAAATTCTCGAAGGCACCCTTGGTGGTTGCCGAGAGGATTTGACGCCACAGCCGCGCAAAAGCGGCCTTTTTATGGCGCTGTTTTCTTACGCCACCGCGCCTAACGGCCGGGCTTTTTGAATGGAGCGCAGTCCATTCCGACGAGATGTGAAGATGCGATCTGTGCTGAAAGCCGAAGCGTTGTTTCCCGCAAAAGGGCGATAGCGCCGCGAAGGCATCGCGAGGGCGTTTACAACCGAGCAGCCGCAGCAAGCGGGGCCTTTTGCGGAAGAGGAGGAATGACGCAGCGGTATGAGAAAAGCCCGGCCGTTTGGCCGGGCTTTTTGAATGGAGCGCAGTCCATTCCGACGTGGTGGAGACGGAGGGGCTCGAACCCGCGACCTCTCGGATGTGAACCGAACGCTCTGACCAGCTGAGCTACGCCTCCACAAGATGCTTTAATATAATAACACAACTTTCAAAAAAAGAAAAGCTTTTTTTCAAAAAATTTGATTTTTTATTTTCCCCTTCTGGTGACGTCTTGTTTTTCCACGCTGCTGCTGGTATACTTGGGCCACAGCAGACGGCAGAAAAGGCTTTTGCCCCGGCGGCGAGTCGCCGCCGGTTTGTTCTACTTCACAGCATTTCTCTGGCGTTCAGCCGGTCCGCTGGCCGTATTCCCGCAAACGCTGTTTGCTCAAAGATACGCCTGCGCGTCCCCGCTACGTTTTGTACCGCTGCTGTCCTTTCGGGAAAGGGGGAAACGGAGATGATCGTCTACACCCAGCCGCAGACGCTGGCACAGGACCTCGGTATTCCTGTGTCGACTTTGTTTCGGGTCAGCTTTCATCTCGACCGGCACTACCGCCGCGTCGCGCTGCCCAAGGCCGGCGGCGGGGTGCGGATTCTCTCGGTTCCCGATCCGATTCTCAAGAAGATCCAGCGTCAGATTTTGCGGATTCTTCTCTTTCATAGACCCGTCTCGCCCTATGCGACCGCCTACCGGCCCGGCGGCGGTGTACGGGTCAACGCGCTGCCCCATTGCGGTCAGCAGATGGTGCTGCGGCTGGACATCCTGCACTTTTTCGACAGCGTGCGGTATCAACAGATCAAAGAGGTCATCTTCCCCGCCGGTATTTTCAGCGAAAAACTGCGGGTTTTGCTCAGCTGCCTGTGTTACTGCCGGGACGGACTGCCGCAGGGAGCACCGACCTCTCCCGCCATCTCCAACCTGTTGCTGCGCGAATTTGACTTTGCGGTGGGCGACTGGTGCGATGCGCGGGGAATCCGGTATACCCGTTACTGCGACGATCTGACCTTTTCCGGCTCCTTTGACCCCAAACCGGTAATCCGGATGGTCTCGGACGCGCTGTGGCAGGAGGGCTTTGTGCTCAACCCCCGCAAAACCCGGTTTTTTGGTCCCGGTCACCGGCAGACAGTCACCGGCGTGGTGGTCAACGAGCGGCCGCGTTTGGAGGCGTCCAGACGGCGCCAGCTGCGAAGCGAATTATACTACTGTCAAAAATATGGTGTTGCCGATCATCTCGCCCACCTCGGCGACCCGCGCAGCCCTCACGCCTATCTGGCGGCGTTGTTGGGGCGTCTTGATTTCGCGCTCAGCCTTTCTGCCGAGCCGCAGCTGACGGCGGGTCGGGCATGGGTACTCGAGCAGTTGCGAAATGATTTATAAAGCAGAAAAAGGCCGGTTGCCCCGTGAGGGTTCACGTGAGGGTGACCGGCCTTTTTTGTTTTTCATACCGGCAGCAGCCGCTGCGCGATGTTAAAGTAGATGATTAGTGAGAGCGCGTCGACAATGGTTGTAATCAGCGGCGAGGCCATGATCGCGGGATCCGCCTTCAAGGTGCGGGCCAGCAGCGGCAGCACGCCGCCAATGGTCTTTGCCATCAGGACCGTAAAGAACAGGGTCAGCGTCACCGTAAAGGCCATCATCTCGTTGCCGGGATAGGTGATGATCAGCCGCAGGTAGTTCACCGCGCTGAGGATCACCCCGACCAGCGCCGCGACCCGCAGCTCTTTCCAGAGCACGGCGGGCAGATCCCGAACGGTGATTTCTCCTACCGCAATACCCCGGATGACCAGCGTACTCGACTGGCTGCCGGCATTGCCGCCGGTGTCGGTGAGCATCGGAATAAAGGTCACCAGCAGCGGCATCGAGGCGAAAGCCGCTTCATACCGGCCAAGAATCCCGCCGGTCAGCATCCCGGAAATCATCAGCACCAGCAGCCAGACGATCCGGTTTTTTGCGAGGGTAAAAACACCGGTCTTGAGGTAGGGCCGCTCAGACGGGTGCAGCGCGCCCATCACCTCAATGTCCTCGGTGGTCTCCTCCTGCAGAACATCGATCGCATCATCAATCGTGATAATACCAACCAGTCGGTTCTCGTCGTCCACGACCGGCAGAGACAGATAGTCGTACCGGTTCATCAGCCGGGCCGCCGTCTCCTGGTCCTCCTTGGTCGAGACCGAGACCACGTCCCGGCTCATCAGGTCCTGCACCAGCATTCCATCGGGCGCAAGCAGCAGGTCTTTGACCGAGACAACCCCCTCCAACCGGCGTCCGGCGTCGATGACGTAACAGGTATAGATGGTCTCGCGATCTTCGCCGGTGCGGCGGATATGCTCGATTGCCTGCGCGACCGTCATGTCGGCCCGCAGATCGGTGAACTCGGCAGTCATCCGGCTGCCGGCGGAATTTTCCGGGTAGTTCAAAAACTGGTTGATCAGCGCCCGGGTTTCAGGCCGGGCGCTGCGAAGCACCCGCTTGACCACATTGGCCGGCAATTCCTCGAGCAGGTCGACCGCATCATCGACGTAGAGTTCTTCTACGATTTCGGACAGCTCGGTATCGGTGATCGCTCCGATGATGTCCCGCTGAAGGTCGGCGTCCAGCTCGGAAAAGACCTCGCTCGCCTGTTCTTTGGGCAGAGTGCGGAAGGCAAGGATCGCCTGTTCCGGGTCAAGATCACTCAAAAAACGCGCAACGTCTACCGGCTTAGCCTGTGCCAATGCATCGTGCAGTTCCCGCAGCTGCCGGCTCTCGAGCAACAGCGTCAAGGTATTCTGATCGAATTTTCTCTCCATGGGTAAAACCCCCTCCCTGTTATTTTGTCAGGGAAGTTCCGGGCAAAACGAAACCGCAAGCGCCGCTCCCTTTTTCGGGAATCGGCCCTTGCGGTGATCCGTCAACGGTATCGGGGCAACCAAAATCCGACACTCTCTGGAAAAGAGCGCCTTGTCTCAGGCCGCCTGCACCCTGGAGAGTACAGGCGGCATCCCGATTCGATACGGATCATCTTGTCGACCGGTACTTCGTCCGACTGTGTCCACCTGTTCTCCCTCCTTTGAACTCATCTCGCCCTTTTGGGTCCTTTTAGTTTACCCCTTTGTGGCAAATTTTGCAACCCCTTTCTTTTGAAACCATTTATGTTGGTTCTGGGTTCTATTCCTTTTTTGCAAAATCTTTCTCATTTCCCTTGTCAAGCGAAAAATTTGCGTTATAATAAGATTTCGCCCTGCTGCAATGGGCGGGAACTTTTTTGTGGGGGCTTTGCAGATATGAGGCTTGCGGGAAAACAGAATTATACGGCGGCAGACCTGTTCCGGCTGTCCGGGCCAATCTTTATCGAATTGCTGTTGCAGATGCTGGTGGGAAATGTCGACCAGTTCATGGTCAGCCGGATTTCACAAAGCTCGGTTGCAGCGATCGGCAACGGCAACCAGCTGATGAATATTGTGATCATCCTGCTCAGCGTGATAGCGGGTGCAACAACGGTGGTACTCAGTCAGGCCATCGGTTGTGGCGATCTTGACCGGGTGGGACAGGTCGTCACCGTCTCCACCTTGATTATCACAGCCGGCGGCGTACTGGCAAGTGGGGTGCTGGTATTCGGCGGCCGGGCGCTATTCGGTTTTCTTTCCGTACCGCAGGACGTTCTCGGCGAGGCGCTCTCCTATACGATGATCGTGGGTTCCTTTGTTCTGGTGCAGGGGCTTCACATGAATTTTGCCGCGATTCTCCGCAGCTATGGACTGGTGCGTGAGGTCATGGTCATCTCTGCAATTATGAATCTGTGCAACATCGCGGGTAACGCGGTGCTGATCAACGGACTTCTGGGACTGCCCCGTCTGGGGGTTGTCGGCGCAGCGATCTCAACCAACCTGTCCAAATGCGTTGGACTGGCGCTGGTCTGGATGACTGCCCGCCGGAGGCTGCAAATCCGGCTGCGGCCGGACCAACTGCGTCCCTTTCCCTCCGGGGTTCTGCGCCGGCTGCTTCAGATCGCGCTGCCCTCGGCCGGTCAGGAGCTCTCTTACAATCTGTCACAGGTTACCATTTTGCGGATGGTCAACCTGTTCGGCACCGCTGTGATCGCGACCAAGGTCTATTGCAGCATGCTGGCAAACGTCGCCTATCTGTATTCGCAGGCAATTTCACAGGCCACCCAGATTGTACTGGGCTACCTCGTCGGCGCGGGCAACCACAGATCGGTGCCCCGGCAGGTTTGGGTGACCTGTGGCATCTCGACCGCCGTCTCGATCTCGGTGACCGCGATTCTGTGCTGTTTTTCCGACCCGATCTTCGGTCTTTTCACCAGCGATCCCGCCGTGCTGGAGCTTGGCCGGCAGATTCTTCTCATCGAGCTGGTACTTGAACTCGGGCGCAGCATCAATATCGTGATGGTGCGCTGTCTTGTCGCGCTGGGGGACGTCAACTTTGCCGTCGGTCTGGGCACCGTCAGCATGTGGGTGGTCTCGGTGTTCGGCTCCTGGTTCTTTGGCGTCTACCTCGGGTTGGGGCTGGTCGGCATCTGGTGGGCGATGGCGCTCGATGAGTGTCTGCGGGCAGTCCTCTACCTGATCCGCTTTGGCTGCGGCAGCTGGCGGCGTCGGATGGAGGCCGTGCGTGGCTAGGCTTTTTGTGGTATACTTTGGACAAGAACTTGCAGCCGCCCTTTGAGCGGCAGAAGGAGGACGCCGTGCTGGAATACAAATTCGACACCCAACTGTTGATCGAGGGCACTGGGCTGGACGAGGATGAGATCGATGCCTACATCGCCTCTCACTTTGCGGGAGACTGCCTGCTCGCCGTCGGGGATGAGGAATTGATCAAGATCCACTTCCACACCAATGAGCCCTGGAAGGTTCTGGAGTACTGCGCCGGTCTGGGCGAAATCCACGATATTGTCATCGAGAATATGGCTCGTCAGGCCGACGGCCTTTCCGGTTGAGGGGAGGATGACCGATGAAGGAGATTCCTGAGCGGCTGCAAAAGCAGATGGCTTTTCTGCTTGAGGCGGATAAAGAAAAATTTATCACCCGCCAGACCTTTCTCTCAGATGGCAAACGGCGGGAGAATGACGCCGAGCACGCTTGGCACCTCGCGCTGATGGCCCTGATTCTGGGAGAATATGCAAATGAGAAGATCGACCTGCTGCGGGTCGTCTCGATGGTACTGATCCACGATCTGGTTGAGATCTACGCCGGGGACACCTTTGCTTATGATGAGGAGGGCAAAAAGACCCAGCGCCAGCGGGAGCAGGCGGCCGCTGACCGGCTGTTTGCCATGCTGCCGGAGGATCAGGAGCATCATCTGCGGGGGCTGTGGGAAGAATTTGAGGCTGCTGTGACCCCCGAGGCGGCCTTTGCCCGAACGATGGATAACCTGCAGCCGACCATGCTCAATGCCGCGACCGGCGGCATCGCCTGGACCGAGCATAAGACCAAGCTCTCCTCGGTACTCGAGCGCCAGCGGCTGACCCCAGTCGGCTCACAAACACTCTGGGAGCTGTGCCGGGACGCCTACCTCACCCCGGCGGTGCAGGCGGGCAAGATCATCGATGATCTTGCAAATAATTCAGCAGAGTCCGAAGGGAGCAGGTAACCGGTGAACCGATCTGAATCTGAATTTATAAAGATTCTCAAAACCCTATTGATGTTTTCTCTAACGTCCTTTCCGAGGCCAGCGACAACATGCGCGCTATGGAAGAGGATCTGCGGGTGCAGAACTATTACAGCGCGCTGCACGCTCAGCAGCAGAAATATACAAACTATGCTTTCGGCGTAAGAAGCTATGGGACAGGATTCGTCTCTTATCGCTGAATCTTTGTTTTCTACTATAACAAAAGGCCTTGAAAACCGGTCGGTTTTCAAGGCCTTTTTCGTTTTGCAAACCTAGGTAGGGTTAATTTCCAGACGTCGGAAAGAAGGGCCGCAGCGCCCCGGCAACCGCGCTGACCGGCATGCTCTGTAACACCACCCGGCCCGGTCCGGTGACGACGGTGTTGAAGATCCCCTCTCCGCCGAACAACATGTTCTTGACACCCGGCACGGTAACAACGTCAATCGAGCAGCTCTCGCTCATCGCCGCGAGATAACCGGTGTCTACCACCAGCGACTGGCCGGCCGCGAGCTGGTACTCCACCGCGTGGCCGTCGATCTCCAAAAACGCCATGCCCTGACCGGAGAGCCTTTGCATGATAAAGCCCTCACCGCCAAAGAAGCCGGAGCCAAGCTTTTTCTGGAAGAAGATCGAGAGCTCCACCCCCGCCTCGCTGGCAAGAAACGCTTTTTTCTGACAGATCATCCCGTTGCCCGGTCCAATCTGGAGCGGCATAATCGAACCGGGAAAGCTGGAGGCGAACGCGATGATCCCCTCGCCGCCCTCGGCGGTATACCGGTTCAAAAACAGCGACTCGCCTGAGAACATCCGTCCGAACATCCGTCCCACTCCACCACCGGTGGTCTCCATGCGCATGTTCGGACTCATCCAGGCCATGCCACCGCTCTCGGTGATCATCGTCTCCCCCGCAGCGAGGGTGCACAGCACCACCGGCAGCGGCGTCCCGTCAATCCTGTATTGCATCGTTTTGCCTCCTTTTTTCGGCCGTATCCGGCCGCAATCTGAAATTTTTTACTTCGCCGCAGCAAACTCGGCGACAATTCCCATCAGAATCTTCACGCAGGTCTCCATATCCTCGGCGGTAATGTGTTCCCACGGGCCATGGAATCCATAGCCGCCGGTACACAGATTCGGGCAGGGCATTCCGCGGAAGGAAAGGATCGAGCCGTCGGTACCGCCCCGCACCGGGCTGACGACCGGCTCAACGCCCAGCTTTTCCATCGCCGCCTTCGCCCGCTCGATCAGGTAGAAATGCGGGCGGATCTTTTCCTCCATGTTGTAATAGGTGTCGCTGATCTCGGCGCGCGCAGTACCCTCGCCATATTTTTCATTGATCGCCCGCACCGCCTGCTCCACCGTCTGCTTGCGGGACTCGAATTTCGCGCGGTCATGATCCCGCAGGATATAACCCAGCGTTGCCCGGGCGACGTTGCCGCTCATCCGGTCAAGATGATAAAATCCCTCATAGCCCTCGGTGTTCGCGGGGATCTCGCCGGGCAGCAGCGCGTTGAACTCCATCGCCACCAACAGCGCATTGCGCATAATTCCCTTTGCCGAACCGGGATGGACCGAAACCCCCTCAATGGTCACCTCGGCTGCAGCGGCGTTGAAGGTCTCGTATTCGAGCTCGCCCACCGCACCGCCGTCGACGGTATAGGCGACCGGGGTTTTCATCCAGTCAAGGTCGACTCCATGCGCGCCGAGCCCGACCTCCTCATCGGGGGTAAAAGCAACGGCAACCCTTCCGTGCGGGAGTTTTTGCTCGATGAGCCGCTCGAGCATGGTCAGAATTTCGGCGATCCCGGCCTTGTCGTCGGCCCCGAGCAAAGTGGTGCCGTCGGTGGTGATCAGGGTCTTGCCCCGCAGCCGGGGCAGATGGGGAAACCGTGTCGGGTCAAGGGCCAACCCGCTTGTACCCAGCGCGAGCGTGCCGCCGTCATAGTTTTCGATCACCTGCGGCCGGACGCCTTCGCCCGAAAAGGCGGGCGCGGTGTCCATGTGGGCCAAAAAGCCGACCGGCTGCACCTCCTCATAACCGGGCGTCGCCGGAAGTTCGCCGTAAACGGTGCAGTTCTCCCCCAGCCGCACCCGGTCAAGGCCGAGCTGTTCCATTTCGGCCTGCAGCCGCCGGGCAAGATCCCATTGCCGCTCGGTGGTGGGGCTCTTCGCGACCCCCTCCGCGCTATCGGTCGAGATCTTCACATATTCGAGCAATCGTTCCGCCGCCGTCATCTCAAAGCGCCTCCCCGTTCTTTTTCTTCTTCTCGCGTTTTTCAGGCTTTTCTGACTCTTCTTCCGGCTCGGGCTGAACCGTTCGCTCGATCTTCAGCCGCTCGATGCACCGCTGGTTCGCCGCAAGGATCGTGCAGACCCAGCCGTCGGTCTTGAGCGGAATCACCTCGCCCTGGGTCGGGATCCGCCCCAGCTGGTTGGTGATAAAGCCGTTGAGGGTGTCGGAATCATCGTTCTCAAACAGGTCGCTGCCCAGCAGCTGTTCGACCTCGTCGATCTCCAGCTCACCGTCCAGCATCCAGCTGTTCTCGGACAGCTGAACGATCCCGGTCTCCTCGTCGTGCTCATCGTCCAGCTTGCCGACAATCGAGGCCAACAGGTCCTCCATCGTAACCAGGCCCTCGGTGCCGCCATATTCATCCACAACAATCGCCATTCTCTGGCGGCGCTCCCGGAACTGGCGCAGCAGTTCGCTGCACCGCATGCTCTCGGGGACATACAGCACCGGCCGCATGAAATCAGCAGCGGTCTTGGCGCGGTCATCCTCCCCCGAAAGGGCGGGGATAACGTCCTTGATATACACGATGCCGACGATGTCGTCCAGATCCTCTTCATAGACCGGCAGCCGGGAGAATCGTTCCTGCTGCTGGATCCGGATCAGCTCAGCCAGCGGGGCGGTGCGCTCAACCGCAATGATATCGGTGCGGTGGGTCATGACCTCGCTGACGTGCAGGTCGTCAAACTCAAAAATATTCTCGATCATCGCCCGCTCATGAGGCTCGAGGGCGCCGGCCTCCTCGCCGGCCTCGACCATCATCAGGATGTCCTCCTCATCCACCGGTTCCTCCTCATTGGCTGCGCCAATGCCGAACAGGCGCAGCACCAGGTTGGTGGACAGCGAGAGAAACTTGACAAACAGCCGGCAAACCCGATAGATCGCCCAGATAATTCCAACCACCCGCAGCGCCATCGCATCGGGATCCTTCATCGCAACCCGCTTGGGTACCAGTTCGCCGAGAATCAGAGTAAAATAGGAGATAATAATGGTGATGACAACCAGCACCACGCTGCGGAGCACGGCGGCCGGCAGCGGCAGGAACGCCAGGGCACCGGCAACCGGGCCGGCAAAGTTATCGGCGGCAACCGCCGAGTTCAGGAAACCAGACAGCGTGACCCCAATCTGAATCGTCGCGAGAAAGTCAGAGGGGGAATCGGTAATCTTGAGCAGCCGTGCCGCGGCGCGGTTGCCCTCCTCTGCAAGCCGCTTCATCTTCTGGGTGTTGATCGAGATGATCGCAATCTCGCTCATGGCAAAAAACGCATTGATCCCGATGAGAATAATAATCAGCAAAATACTGGGCCAAACGTCCATCTGGAATAATCAACCTCTCTTGTTCTGTTTCGCACCGGTTGCCTTGCCGGCGCTTTGATACAATATATTATATACAGAATGGTATCAAAAGCCGCCGTGCATCGTCAAGTCCCGGTGAAAATTCTCTGCGCCTGCCTGCGGCTGCCTTGTTCGCCGGCGAGCGACTGGCACCCGCTTTTTTTGATTTTTTGCGTTTTTTGGGCTCTTTGGGCCCTTTTGTCTCTTTTTTGCGCCGCCGCTGTATAACCTTTGCTCCTAAGCCGGAAACTGATAACTGAACCGGCGCCTCTTTCTTGTTTCATCCATCCCAATATGCTATACTGTATAAGGTTATAGCCTTTTTTCTCTCTTGAGCGATTATTTTCGCCCCAGCCATTTCGGCGGGCGCAGGAAGGAATCAAATATGGACAGTATCTTCAAGGACAAAACCTTACTCATCACCGGCGGCACCGGCAGCTTTGGCAACACGGTACTGCGGCATTTTCTCGCAACCGACATCGGAGAGATCCGCATCTTCTCCCGCGATGAAAAGAAGCAGGACGACATGCGGCACGACTATCAGCGGCTGTATCCCGACCTGTCGGACAAGCTGCGGTTTTATATCGGCGACGTCCGCAACCGGGACAGCATCCGCTCGGCGGTGCGCGGGGTAGACTATATCTTTCACGCCGCCGCGCTCAAGCAGGTGCCCAGCTGCGAATTCTTCCCGATGGAGGCGGTGCGGACCAACATCATCGGCACCGATAACCTGCTGGCCGAGGCGATCGAGGCCGGGGTGAAAAGGGTTGTCTGTCTGTCCACCGACAAGGCGGCCTATCCGATCAACGCAATGGGCATCTCAAAATCGATGATGGAAAAGGTCATCGGTGCCCGGGCGCGGACGGTCAAGGCGGAGGATACCACCATCTGCTGTACCCGATACGGCAATGTAATGGCCAGCCGGGGCAGCGTGATTCCCCTCTTCATCGACCAGATTCGGGCAGGCAAGCCGATCACCATCACCAACCCCAACATGACCCGTTTCCTGATGAGCCTTGACGAGGCGGTGGATCTGGTCATCTTCGCTTTCCAGAACGCCCAGCCGGGCGATCTGTTTGTTCAGAAGAGCCCCGCTTCCACCATCGGCGATCTGGCCAAGGCGGTGCAGCAGCTGTTCGGCGATACCGGCTCGAAGATCATCGGAGACCGGCACGGCGAAAAGCTCTATGAGACGCTGCTGACCACCGAGGAACGGATGCACGCGGTGGATCTGGGCGGCTACTTCAAGGTGATTGCCGACACCCGCGACCTCAACTATGACAAATACTTCGTGCAGGGCACTCTGCCCGAGACCGAGCCGGAGGCCTACACCAGCCACAACACCTTCCGTCTGGATGTGCAGGGGGTTGTGGATAAGCTGATGACCCTCGATTATATCAAGCAGGAGCTGGCAAAGGAGTGAGCGGATTGGGCACAGACGCAATCCAAAGGGAGTCAACGATCCTCATCACCGGCGCACAGGGTTTTATCGGGCGCAACCTTGCCTTTGGACTTGTGCACCGCGGTTACACCAATCTGCTGCGGTTTGACCGGGAGAATACCGACGCCGAACTGGCAGAGATGTGCGCGAAGGCGGATTTTGTCTTTCACCTGGCGGGGGTCAACCGGCCCCGCGACCCAAAGGAGTTCTATGACGGCAACACCGATCTGACCGCGCGGCTCTGCGCGCTGCTCGCCGGCGCGGGCCGCCGCTGCCCGATCCTGATGACCAGCAGCGTGCAGTCGGGAAATGACACCGATTACGGAAAAAGCAAGGCGCTCGCGGAAGAGCAGCTGCGCCAGTATGCCCAGACTACCGGCGCGCCGGTACTGCTGACCCGGATGCCGGGCATCTTCGGCAAGTGGTGCCGCCCCAACTACAACAGCGTGGTCGCTACCTTCTGCCACAACATCGCAAACGGGCTGCCCATCGAGGTGCGGGATCGGAATTTTGCTCTGCCGCTGGTCTATATCGACGATCTGGTCGATTGCCTGATCGGAGCAATGGAGGGCCGTGCTGTGGCCGATGAGAGCCAGCCCGGCTGCTTTGCGGTGGGGCCGGTACACACCGCGACCCTCGGCTTTCTGGCCGATACGATCACCTCGTTCCGGGACAGCCGCACCGATCTCTCGGTCGCGGACCAGCGCGACCCGCTGACCCGCAAGCTGTACAGCACCTATCTGTCCTATCTGGAGCCGGAAAACGGTTTTTCTTATCCGCTGGTGATGCATGAAGACGCCCGCGGCAGTTTTACCGAGTTTCTGCGGACCCCTGAGCGGGGACAGGTGAGCGTCAACATCAGCCGTCCGGGTATCGTCAAGGGCAACCACTGGCATGACAGCAAAAACGAGAAATTCCTCGTCGTCAAGGGCCGTGCCCGCATCCGGTTCCGCAAGCCGGACGAGGAAAAAATCTACGATTATTACGTCAGCGGCGACAAGCTGGAGGTGGTGGACATCCCCACCGGCTACACCCATGCGATCGAGAACATCGGCGAGGAGGACCTAGTCACCGTGATGTGGGCCAACGAATGTTTTGACCCGGACCACCCCGACACCTGGTTTCTGCCGGTCGAGGAATGACTTCATCATCAGGAGGCGAAAGATGCGAAAGCTCAAGCTCATGACCATTGTCGGCACCCGGCCGGAGATCATCCGGCTGTCCGAGGTCATCAAGTGCTGCGATAAATATTTTGACCACATTCTGGTTCACACCGGCCAGAACTATGACTACCGCCTCAACGGGATCTTTTTTGAGGATCTGGGGCTGCGCACACCGGACTATTACCTCTCCTGCGTGGGAAAGGATCTCGGCGAGACGATGGGGGGCATCATCGCCAAGAGTTATGAATTGATGGTGGAGCAGCGGCCCGACGCGGTGTTGCTGCTGGGCGATACCAACAGCGCGCTGAGCGCGATCAGCGCCAAGCGGCTGAAAATCCCCATCTTCCATATGGAGGCGGGCAACCGCTGCTGGGACTGGAACGTCTCGGAGATGATCAACCGCAAGATCGTCGACCACATCAGCGACATCAATCTGCCCTACACCGAGCACAGCCGCCGGTATCTGCTCAGCGAAGGGATCGACGGCAAGACGATCTTTGTCACCGGCAGCCCGATGCGGGAGGTGCTGGCCGCCCATGCCGAGGCGATCGAGAACAGCAAGGTTCTCGAAGAGCTGGGCCTTGAACCGGGGCGGTACATCCTGCTCTCGGCCCACCGGGAGGAGAACATTGACAACGAGGAAAACTTCATGTCCCTGATGGGGGCGGTCAACCGGATCGCGGAACACACCGGCATGCCGGTGATCTACTCCTGCCATCCCCGCAGCCGCAAATACATCGAGGCGCGCCAGTTCCAGTTCCATCCGCTGGTGCGGGAGATGCAGCCGTTCGGTTTCCTCGACTACAATAAGCTGCAAAAGAACGCCTACTGCGTGCTCAGCGATTCCGGTACCCTGTCCGAGGAGAGCGCCATGCTCGGCTTTGCCGGCGTACTCGTTCGCACCTCGACCGAGCGGCCGGAGGTGCTGGACAAGGGCAGCGTCGTGATCGGCGGCATCAAGGGAGATGACGTCGAGCAGGCGATGGAGCTCGCCGTCGCGATGCGGGACAACCGCGAGCCGGTGGTGATGGCGGAGGACTACGCCGACACCAACGTCTCGGTCAAGGTGGTCAAGCTGATCCAGAGCTATACCAAGATCGTCAACGAAACGGTCTGGCTCAAGCGGTGAGACCGCCGATCCTATCTGATGCAAAGGAGTTGCGCCGGTTTGGCAAAACGAATTTTGGTCGTCAGCCAACATTATTGGCCCGAGACCTTTCGCAGCACCGACGTCTGTCAGGGCTTCGTCGAGCTGGGATATGAGGTTGACCTGCTTTGCGGGCTGCCCAACTACCCCAAGGGAGAACTGAGCGAAGGGTATGGCTTTTTCAAGCGACGCCGCGAGCAGAAAGACGGCGTTGAGATCTTCCGCGCGTGGGAGATCCCCCGCAAGGGTAATACCGGCTTGCGGATCTTTCTCAACTACGTCTCCTTCCCCCTTTTCGCCTGCTTCGACCTGCTGCGGCTGGCCGGAAGGCGGTATGACGCGGTTTTCTGCTACGAAACCAGCCCGGTATTGATGGCCTTTCCCGCCATTCTCTACGGCAAGCTGCATCGGGTGCCCAGTACAATCTATGTGCTCGATCTCTGGCCTGAGAACCTCTACTCGGTGCTGCCGGTCAGGACCCGGCTGCTGCGCCGCATTGCGATGGGGGTCTCGACCTGGCATTACAAGGCGGCCGGCCGTCTGATCGCGATGTCGCCGGGCCTGCGCGAAAAACTGATCGAGCGCACAAAGAAAACGGCTGATCGGGTCGCGGTGGTTCCTCAATACTGCGAGGAGCTTTACCTGCACGATCAGGAGGATCCCGCGCTGCGCCGGCGGCTCGGTGACAAGTTCAACGTCGTCTTTGCCGGCAATTTCTCCCCCGCGCAGGCGCTGGAAAACCTCGTTGGGGTTGCGGCACGGCTGCGCGAGCGCGGAGAACGCGGGATCCGCTTTGTCCTTGTCGGCGATGGGATGAGCCGCGAGGCGCTGGACCGCGACATCGAGGAGCAGGGACTTTCGGATTATTTTGTCTTTGAGGGTCCCCACCCGATGACCGAGATTCCCGCCTACCACACCTTGGCCGACGCGCTCATCGCCTGTCTGGCTAAAAGCGAAGATCTCGGGCTGACCATCCCGGCCAAGATCACCAGCTATTGCGCTGCCGGCCGGCCGATCCTCGCCTGTATGGACGGCGAGGGGGCGCGGGTCGTCGAGCAGGCAGGCTGCGGCTTTGCCTGCGCTGCGGGCGATGTGGACGGCCTGACCGAAAATCTGCTGCGGCTGTATCATATGAGCGCCGAGGAGCGCGCCGAACTGGGCCGCCGGGGCCGTGCATATAACGCCGCTCACTTCGACCGGCGCACGCTGCTGCGGCAGATGACCGATTTTATGCTGGGCCAGACGCCGGCGGATTCTGAGTGACAATAACGGAGGTGTTTCTCTCCTTGAAGATCCTTGTGATGATTCCCTGCTACAACGAGGAGGAAAATCTGGAACGGGTGGTGGAGCGGCTGCGTGCCGCCTGCCCCGAGGTGGATTTTCTGATCATCGACGACTGTTCGACCGACCGCAGCCGGCAGCTGTGTGCTGAAAAAGGATACAGCTATCTCTCGCTTCCGGTCAACCTTGGCATCGGCGGCGGGGTGCAGAGCGGCTATCTCTTCGCGGTAGAGCGCGGTTATGACATCACCGTCCAGATGGATGGGGATGGACAGCATGATCCCGCCTATCTCAAGGCGCTGATCCAGCCGGTTGCAGAGGGCAAACTGGACATGGCGATCGGCAGCCGGTTCATCACGAAAGACGGATTTCAGTCCAGCGCGCTGCGCCGGCTGGGAATCAACATCATCAGTCTGTTTATCCTGCTGTTGACCGGGCGGCGGATCAAGGACACCACCAGCGGTTTTCGGGCCTGCAACCGGGCGCTGACCGAGTTCTTCGCCCGCCACTACGCACAGGATTATCCTGAGCCGGAGGCGATCGTCTCGGCGCTGGCCGCCGGGTATCGGGTCGGCGAGGTTCCGGTTGTGATGGAGGAGCGGATGGGCGGCACCTCCAGTATCCGCTCTTTCAAATCGGTTTATTACATGGTCAAGGTTTGCCTGTCGCTGATTGTCTACCGGCTCTCCTTTTCCCGCCGCAAACGGCGCTGATCTGCTGCGAGGTGAAGTGAAATGAACGACATTATCATTCCCTGGTTTCAAACGGCGCTGATCGCCGGCGCACTAGTCTATCTGCTGATCGTCTTCTATCTGCTCAAAAAGCAAAAGCTGGCGGTTCAATACGCGATCATCTGGCTTGTCTCCGGTTTTGTGCTGCTGCTCTTTGCAATTTTCCCCTATATTGTTCTGGTGCTGAGCGACATTCTCCATGTCCTCAACCCGGTCAACTTTATCTTTCTGGTCACCCTCTGCTTTGTGTTGCTCATCCTGCTCTCCCTCTCGGTGGTGGTCAGCGGTTTTGCGTTGCGGATCAAGCGGCTGACTCAAAACGCCGCGCTGCTTGAGCGGCGAATCCGGGAGCTGGAGGACCGCGCGGGGTGTGAAGTTCAGCAGCGGGATAAAGACTGAACTACTGTGGTCCCGCTGGATACTAAATGGTAAGGGTGGATGGTATGGTCGAGACATTGTCCCAGCAGGCACAGGAGCTGTGGCGCTTTTTGCAGCAGGAGATCTTCAGCCAGGGACTGACCGCTTCTGCGGCCTGGAACTGGCTGGCGGAATTGTTCGCCAAGGGGATGAGTTTTACCTCTCTGGCGTTTTTGATCTTCTTTCCGCTGTGTGTGTTCGCCTACTATCTGATCCCGCGAGCGGCAAAAAACCTCTGGCTGCTGGTCTGCAGCATCTTTTTTTACTGGTTTGCCGCATACAGCGGGTCAACGGCCCACCCGCAGGCGCTCGCCGTTCTGCTGGCGCTGATTCTGATCACCTGGCTGGTCGGCCTCGCGCTGGGGCGCGCACCGCGCCGCAGTCTGCTCGCGCTGGGAATCGCTGCAAACCTCGGCGTACTGGTCTATGTCAAATATACCGGCTTTTTTGCTTCGCTGATCAACGGCTGGACCGGCTGGTCGCTGAGCGGAACCACGGTACTCAATCCGGTCTGGATGGTCGGCTTGAGCTTTTATACGCTGACCGCAAGCGGCTATCTGATCGATGTCTACCGCAAAAACTGCGCCGCTGAGAAAAATCCGGCGCGCTGTGCGCTGATGATCTCCTTTTTCCCGCAGATTGTCTCCGGCCCGATCGGCCGCAGCAATCTGTTGTCCCAGATGGAAACGCCCCATCCTTATGACCAAAAGCAGGTCAGCGAGGGGCTGCGCCAGATGCTTTGGGGCTACTTCAAAAAACTGGTTATCAGCGAGAACGCCGCCGCGATTCTCGGGCCCGCCTTTCTGCGTCCGGAACAATATAACGGATTTCAGCTGACCCTCTCTGCGCTGCTCTATGCCATACAACTCTACGCTGACTTTTCCGGTTATTCCGACATTGCGCTGGGCGCGGCCCGCTGCCTTGGATTTCAGTTGCCGGACAACTTCCGCCGGCCCTATGGTGCACGGTCGATCGGCGAATTTTGGGATCGCTGGCACATCTCACTATCAAGCTGGTTTAAGGATTATCTTTACATCCCGCTGGGCGGCAGCCGCCGCGGTGTTTTTCGCACCTGCCTGAACACCCTGATCGTCTTTCTCGCCAGCGGCCTTTGGCACGGCGCGGGGCTGACCTTTCTGGTCTGGGGACTATTGCACGGACTTTATAACATCGTCGGCCGCCTGACCAAACCGCTGCGGATGACGGTCAACCGGGCGACCCGCCTTGTCAAGGTCCCCTCGCTTCACCACTTTTTCCAGCGGCTCATCACCCTGGCTATGGTCAGCTTCGCCTGGATCTTTTTCCGTGCTTCGAGCCTTGAGGTCGCATCTTCCTTTCTGTCCCGCATGCGGCTTGATTTCTGGTCAACGCTGTTTAATACCCAAGCGTTAATCCGTGCATTAGAGGGGCTGGACTTCTTTGCAAACCACGGCCCGGTACTGCTTGGCGCGATTCTGTTTCTCTTTGTCGCCGAGGCGCTGGAAGGTCGCACCCGGCTGGCGGCCTGGGTCGGCCGCTGGCCCTTTATCCTGCGCTGGACAGGCTACTATCTGCTGTTGCTCACCATCCTCTTCTTCGGCGCGTTTGATGCGACCCCGTTTATCTACGGGCAGTTCTGATGCTTCATTTCAATACCGATTTTGCTGTTGAGACTGCAAAATCGGTATTTTTTGTCTAAAAAATACTGTTTGTATTGAAAAGCAGTATAAACTTTCAATATTGCTTATCCACGGACGGTGTTCTGCATCTTATTTTGTCGTCCGGTTCAGCCGGAACTATGCGCTGTGTTCGGTAAGGCTTCTATTCTAAAAAAAGAGCCGGGATGAAACCCGGCTCTTTTTTGGTTGGTCTTATCCCCGCAGTCGCATCGCAGCGAGCAACAGCCCGGCCCGGCTGGCGGCGAAATTCAGTCCACCCTGCAGATAGGCGGTATAGGGGGCGCGCATCGGTCCGTCGCAGGACAGTTCGATGCTGCTGCCCATCGTAAAGGCTCCGGCCGCCATGATGACCGGATCCGCATAACCCGGCATCGCGTAAGGCTCCGGGGTGACGAAGCTGTCCACCGGGCTGCCCGCCTGCACTCCCTGGCAGACCGCGCAAAGTCCCTCGGGGCTGCCGGTCTCAATGCTGGTGATGATGTCATTGCGGTCCTCATCAAACGCAGGGGTCGTCTTATACCCCATCAGCCGGAAGAGGCAGCTGGCATAAATACTGGTCTTGAGTGCCTCGGCGGTGACCCCCGGCGCGTAGTAGAGCCCGAGGTACATCTGCCGCAGCGCGTCCAGCGTGCAGCCCAGTTCCCGTCCGGTACCCGGCGCAGTCAGTCGGTGGGCGCAGAGCTCGACGAGATCGGCCCGGCCGGCGATGTAGCCACCGGTCGGCGCAATGCCGCCACCGGCGTTCTTGATGCAGCTTCCGACGATCAGGTCGGCGCCCACCGAGACCGGTTCCCGCTTCTGGGTGAAGGTGCCGTAGCAGTTATCCACCATAACGATGACGTCGGGGTTTGCAGCCTTTGCCGCCGCGACAATCTTGCCGATCGTCTCAAGCGAGAGGGCCGGCCGGTCGGCATAACCCCGACTGCGCTGGATATAGCAGATCTTTGCACCCCGGCTGCCCTCTGCAATCGCCCCAAGATCAGGGCTGCCGTCCGCGAGCAGCGCGGCATCGGCGTAATGCACCCCAAATTCGGTCAGGCCGCCGTATCCGCCCTCGAGCCCGATCACCCCTGCAAGGGTGTCATAGGGCTGTCCGGTTGCGGCAAATAGGGTATCTCCTGCCCGCAGCACCCCAAACAGCGCGACGGTCAGCGCGTGGGTACCTGACAGGAAATGAGGGCGAAACAGCGCATCCTCCGCTCCGACCACCGTGGCAAAGACCTTATCCAGCGTATCCCGGCCCGCATCGTCATATCCATAGCCGGTGGTACCGACGAGATGGTGGGACGCCACCCCGCAGCTGGTAAAGGCGTGCAGCATCTTGAGCTGGTTGTACTCCTTGATCTCCTCGATCCGGGCAAACTGGCCGGCACACTGCGCCATTGTCTGACGGTCGAGCTCCAGCAGCTCGTTTGAAACCTCAAAAAACTCCGAAATCATGTTCTTTCTCCTCGATCTCCTCGGCCCGGCGGACCGTTTTTATTCTCCCGGTTGAATTTCCCAAACCGTTCCAATCTGTTCAAATCCTGCCGCGCGGTAAAGCGGCAGAAGCCGCGGCGCGCAGATCAGCCGCAGCGGCCGGTCCTCCCCGCGCTTCCTCGCCAGCGCATCCACCAGCGCCAGGGCATACCCACGTCCCCGCCAGTCGGGCAGGGTCTCAACCGCAGTCAGGTAGCCGCCAAACGGCGTATCCCGCAGGCTGTATACCCCAGCCGTCGCGACCGGCGCGCCCTGCTGTTCCGCGATCCAGATCTCGGCGAGCCCCCGTGCGCTGCGGGCGCAGGCGTCGGCATACCAGCCATCGGGGTCGCCCTGCGCGAAAAATCCGGCCTGCCGCAGCGCCCAGAGCGAGGGCGCCGGCCGAATCGTGACGTCGATCGGCGGAGCAAAAGACATCCCCCGCCAGCCGGCCGGGCGACAGAGTTCAGCCAGCTGCACCTGCCGCCCCGGCAAACAGGGGGTGCGGGCGGTCAACGTGCCGGCCCCGGCAAACCGCAAAAAAGCAGTAAGTTCCTCCGCCTGTTCCGGGGCTACCGCACCGCAGAGCAGCGCGCCGCCGCCCTGCACCAGCAGGGCGGCGGTATCGTCGATCTGATAAAATCCGCAGACGGCGTCTTTCCCCTCCCAGCAGTCAAGGGCGGTGGCAATTCGGCCGCCAAAGAGCGGATCCTGCTCCAGCAGCGTCAAAAACGCGTTTTTCCCCTTGGGCTCAAGCCGCGTGATCATTCGCTCAGCGCCAGCACAAGCCGCTTATAGTCCCTGCCCCGCTCCTCGAAATTCGGGTACATATCAAAGCTTGCCGACGCCGGCGAGAGGGAGACAATATCCCCCGGCTGTGCCAGACGGCGCGCAATCCCGACCGCCTCGGCCATATCCTTTGCATGCTCAATGACAAGGCCGCTCTCCTCAAAACCCGGGCACTCCCGCACCGCTTTCTCGATGATCGGGCCGGTCTGTCCCATCAGGATCAGCAGCTTAACGTGGGCAAGAATCTCGGGAGCCAGCGGCTCGTAGGGAATCTTTTTGTCATACCCGCCGGCAATGATGATAATTTTTTGATCAAAGCTCCGCAGTCCGGCAATGGTGCGGGTTGGGCTGCTGGCGATGGAATCGTTGAACCATTGCACCCCATTAAGGGTCCGCACCGGCTCAATCCGGTGTTCCACCCCGGCAAAGCTGCGGGCGATCTCGGCCATCGTCTCAAACCGAACCTCCCCCGCTACTGCGGCAAAGGCACCCAGCAGATTTTCGACATTGTGCAGCCCGCGCAGCCGCACCTCATCCTTGTGAACAATCCGGGTCACAACCCCGTCCTCGGCAAAGCAGAGCCAACCCGCCTCATCGAGAAAAGCGCCTTTCGCCACCGGGTCGTGACGGGTAAACCAATAGGTCGTGCCGATGACGTCCTTGGCCATGCTGCGGCTGACCTCGTTGGCATAGCCCAGCACCGCCTTGCTGCCGGGGCGCTGATGGAGCAGGATATTCCGCTTTGCGTCGATATACTCCTGCATATCCTTGTGATGATCCAGATGATTCGGGGTCACATTGGTGACCAGCGCAACATCGGGCGAGCTGTGCATCGAGATCAGCTGAAAGCTGGACAGCTCAACCACCGCGACATCCTCAGGGCGGATCTCATCGACGATCGGCAGCAGCGCCCGGCCGAGGTTGCCCCCGAGGTGCACCGTTTTCCCCTCCGCCTTGAGCATCTCGGCGATCAGGGTGGTGCTGGTGGTCTTGCCGTCCGACCCGGTCACCGCGTAGATCTTGCAGGGGCACAGCTCAAAGAAGAGCTCCATTTCGCTGGTCAGCTCGGCCCCGGCCGCCCCGGCCTGCTGCAGCGCAGGGGTAAAAAATTCAAAACCCGGGGTACGCAGGATCATATCCTGTCCGGCAAGCCCGTCGAGGTAGTTCTCTCCCAACGAAAACTGAACGCCCAACGCCCGCAGCCGCTCACCCAGCGGACCGAAGGCCTCCACCGACGGCTTTTTATCGCAGAGGGTGACCAGTGCGCCGCAGCGCGCAAAGATCTCAAACAGGTCCCGATGGGAGACCCCTGCTCCGATAAACGCCACCCGCTTGCCCTTGAGGGAAGCAAAAAATGCCTGTGCCTTTGTACTCATATCCGCACGACCTCTTTTTTCAGATTGCCGCCATCTGCGCGGCGTCGTAACTTTTTTATTATAATATGAAAGGATGGGCTCTTCAAGCCCGCCACAGACCTTTCACCCTATTTTTATCCAATTCGCCCGCCAGGGACTTTGCACCAGGGCACAGATGTGGTAGAATAAGGGCGAAAAATGCCGTGCAAAGGAGCTGTGCCGTCTTATGGAAAATTCCATCTATGAACTGACCGTCGCCGGGGTCACCCGGCAGCTGCCGATCATCCAGATCGCCCCCGATCTCGCAATCGCAAGCTTTGTCATTCTGGGCGACTGTGAGCTGGTCACCGCGGCGGCGCCGCTGCTGGCCGAAAAACTGCCCGAAATCGACTATATCGTGACCGCCGAGGCCAAGGGTATCCCGCTGGCCAACGAGGTCAGCCGTCTGCTGGGACTGCCCTACTACATCGTTGCCCGCAAGAGCATCAAGCCCTATATGCGGACCCCGCTGACCGACGAGGTCAATTCGATCACCACCCAGAAGACCCAGTCGCTGTGTCTGGACGGCAAGGATGCAATGGCCATCCGTGGCCGCCGGGTCGCGGTATTGGATGATGTGATCTCGACCGGCGCAAGCCTTGAGGCGGTGGAACGGCTGGTCGAAAAGGCGGGCGCTGAGGTTGTCGCGCGGGCGGCCATCCTCGCCGAGGGAGATGCCGCCAAGCGGGAGGACATCATCTTTCTCGAGGAGCTTCCGCTTTTCCCGTTGTAAGGCAGAAACAACAAAAGGGTGTGTCTCAATGACACACCCTTTCACTTTGTTCAAAATCAAAGCCATCTTTTACGGATCATCAGCAGCACGGCAGCCGCGGTGCTGACCACCCCGATACCGAGCACAATCCAGAACCCAAAGGGGTTGTGCTCAAACGGCAGCGGAACATTGGTTCCCCACAGACCAAAGATGATGGTCGGCACCGTCAGCACGATGGTCAAAGCGGCGAGCAACTTCATGACGATGTTCAGATTGTTTGAGATCACCGAGGCAAACGCATCCATCGTGCCGCTCAAAATGTCGCGGTAGATGTTGCTCATCTCGATAGCCTGCTTGTTCTCGATGATGACATCTTCCAGCAGTTCGGTATCCTCGGGGTAATCCTTGACAAAATCCAGCCGCAGCATCTTTTCCAGCACGATCTCATTGCTCTTGAGCGCGGTGGAAAAGTAGACAAGGCTCTTTTCCAGGCCCAACATCTGGATCAATTCCTTATTCTTCATGCTGATATGCAGCTCGTTCTCCACCCGGGTACTGTTTTTGTCCACCTGCCGCAGATAGAACAGAAACAGGGTGGCATTGCGGTAGAGCAGCTGCAAGGTCATCCGGTTTTTCTTGCGGGTATTCAGCCCTTTGACCAGCCCCTCGGTAAAGGCACGGGGCAGCGCAACCTCCTTGAGGCAAACGGTGACGATATTGTCCTCGGTCAGGATGATGCCAAAAGGCAGCGTGTTGTAGACAAAGTTCGGCCCCTGGGTCTCGACGGTGGGGGTATCCACCAGCACCAGCGTGTTGCCGTCCTCAATGTCCAGACGGCTGCGCTCCTCCTCGTCGAGGGCCGCCATCAAAAAGTCCCGATCAATCGAGAGCGCGCTGGAGACCCGGCCGATCTCCTCAGGGGTCGGGTCACACAGGTGCACCCAGCTGCCGGGCAGAATCTTTTCCTGCTCGGACAGGGCGCCGTTGGTCGGGTTGGTCATATAAATGTCAATCATTCCTCACACCTGCTTTCTGCGGCAGGAACAGGTGCTTCAGGGGCGCAGCTTGCCCGCAAAGGCGCCAGTCCGGCCGGCGGTTTTGTTGCAACTTCGGGGTTTAGGGTCGCCTTCCACGAGCAGTTCACACTCCTTCTTTTCTTCTTGATTTGACCACAAAAATGGCGCGGGCAGGGTCTGCCGCGCCATCTGGCCTTACCTTATTCAGTTTATGCCACCAGCGCCGGGTTTGTCAAGGAAAATCCGCCCTTTTGCCGAAAATTTACTGCTTTTTCAGCGGAGCTTCTGTTTTTCTCTCCCTGGCTTTCTCATTCTTTCTCTTCCGGCTCCTCAGTTGCCCGCAGGAAGTACAGCCGCCCGGAGAAATCCGGCATCAGCCGCACCGCATCGTTGTACCCAGTGCCGGTAAACGACTGCTGTAATACCAACCCCGCCCGCATCAGCAGATCTCCGGCGGCGGTGTAGCTCTCCTCTTCACAGGGCAGCATATACAGCTCGCTGGCGGTGTGCATCAGCAGGCCCTCGGTATTGACCCGTACCGGCAGAACCTGGTTGATCAGACTACCGAAGGTCTTGATGTTGATCGCCTCCCGCCGCACCTCGACCCGGTAAAAGCGGTTGGGATCCAAGCCAGCCAGCCGCAGCGGCGGCTTGGTGCTGTTTGGTACCATCAATCCCATCAGTTCACCCACCACCGCCTCACGGCGGTCGGGCGACACGGTAATCCATTGGGTCTCCCGCGCGGTCAGTCCCCGGGTATCATCCGGGCCAAACGGGCTTTTGAGCCGGTAAAAATCTCCCTGTTGCAGCAGCTTTCGATGGGTTTTGTACCAGGCAATCTGCTGGCGGATGACCTTTTTCTCCGCCGCCGTGGCGACGGTGAGATCCAGCTCATAGCCGAGCAACCCGAAAGCCGCGACATCGAACCGACCCTCGAGCGGGGACTGTCGCGCCGCCTGGTGGTTCGGGCTCGCCGAGACATGCGCCGCCATCACACAGGGCGGATAGCCGTAGCTCGTCCCGGTCTGAATCAGCTGGCGCTGGTAGGCATCGGTATCGTCGCTGGTCCAGATCTGCGGGAAATAGCAGAGCACCCCGAGGTCAAACCGATTGCCGCCCGAAGCACAGCCCTCGAACAACACCCCGGGACAGGCGGAGGTAATCCGGTCGAACAGATCATAGACCCCCTGGGTGAAACGGTGGGCAAACATGCCCTGATCGTCCAGCACGGGGGAATAGTTATCCGAGACGTGGCGATTCATATCCCATTTGACATAGCGGATGTTCGCGCTGCGGATGGTGGCAACCACCTGCTCGACAATATAGTCCCGCACCTCGGCCCGGCACAGGTCGAGAACCAGCTGATTGCGGCCCTCGCTGGGTGGGACACCGGGGGTACAGATCGCCCAGTCGGGATGCGCGCGGTAAAGTTCGGAGTCCTGGTTGACCATCTCCGGTTCGATCCAGATACCAAACTCCATCCCCAGCGCGTTGATCTTTTTCGCGAGGCCGTCCAGCCCGCCGGGCAGTTTTTTGCGGTTGACGGTATAGTCTCCAAGTCCCGCGCTGTCACTATTGCGCGCACCGAACCATCCGTCGTCGAGCACGAACAGTTCGATTCCCAGCGCTGCGGCCTGCTTTGCCAGCCGCAGCAGCCGCCGCTCGCTGAAATCGAAGTAGGTTGCCTCCCAGTTGTTGAGCAGTACCGGCCGCTCCGCCTCGGCAAATGCAGGGGGCAGGATATGCCGGCGAACAAACCGGTGCATATTCCGGCTCATCCCGTTCTTGCCCTCGTCGGAGCAGGTCAGCACCATCCAGGGAGTGTCAAAGCCCTCTCCGGGAGCAAGCGGCCAGCTGAACCCATCGCTCTGGATTCCCTCCATCAGCCGGGTGAAGCCCATCGGGGAGAGTTCCGCCGAGCCCTCAAAGCTGCCCGAATAGATCAGGTTGCATCCATAGCAGCGGCCGTAGAACTCATTTGCGCCGTCCTCACAGAGCATAAAGAACGGGTTGGTACGGTTAGAGGAATTTCCGGTGCGGCTGCCAAACAGCACCGTACCGACCCCGAGCCGGTGTTCATTGACCATCCGCTCCCGCGCCCAGGCGCCGTCAAAGGTGGTCAGCGTCCAACCCGCACCGGGCAGATCAAGCTGCGCGCTCATCGCCCGCTGCAACCGCATCGGCGTGCCGGTGCCGTTGACCACCCGCATACTGCGGACGATGACATCCGACGCCTCGAATACCCCGTACCGCAGCTCGACGGTCAGGCCCCGGTCATCCGAGAGGATAACGATCAGGCATTGATCCGCCCCGTGAGGGCCGGGCAACCCCGCAAGCTCGGGCAGGCGGTCCACAACCCGGTGGGCGCGGTAGACCAGATCGGCAGTATAGCCGTCTTGGGTCTCGACAAGCAATGGGCCACGGCGATAATCTCCTTTGTTCTGGGGAGGAAATTCAAGGGGCTGCGTATCCAGCGAGAGCGGTTTGCAATCCGCGCGGTAGACCACCTCACAGCCATAACCGGCCGCCGCCTTGGCCCGCAGCGGGGCGGGGTCACGCAGGTGGATTTTGGGCCCATAGTAGAGCTGGCAGAGCAGCCCCTCCCGCGCCTCAAACAGATAGCTGGTGTGGGCGGTCTCCAGCCGGAACAGTCCATCGGCAACCACGATCATCCCGCTTTCCCCCTCATGCCGCGGTCCGCTGGCCGATTTTGCCGAATTTGCGGACTCAAACGGTTTGATTTTCAGTCTAATTATACACCCCGCGCCGGTGGTAAAACAACCGCCGATGTGGTATACTATAAAAATACACGGGCGTGGGTTTTGCCCACCCCAGTACCCGGCCGCGCAGCGGCCGCAAAGAGGGGACGACCAGAATTGGAACTGTTAAAACCGGCACAGTACGGCGAGGTGGAGGCATTTGTCAGCCATCATCCCTCCGGCTGTTTTATGCAGAGCCCCGCATGGGCGAAGGTTAAGCCGAACTGGAAGCATGAGATCGTGGTCAGCCGCACCAACGACGGCAAGCTCGCCGGCAGCATGAGCATCCTGATCATGCCGATGGGGCCCGGCGCGCTGATGTACGCGCCCCGCGGCCCGGTCTGTGATTATGATGACCGCGAGACGATCGCCGATCTGCTCGAAGGGGCAAAGGTTGTGGCAAAAAAGTACCACGCCCACATCCTCAAGATGGATCCCTATATTCTTGAGGGAGACGAAGCCCACATTGAGCTGTTCCGCTCGCTGGGCTGCGAGTTTACACCAGACGCTGCCTTTAAGGACACCATCCAGCCCCGCTACAACTACATGCTGCCCTATATCGGTGGCATGAGCGAGGAAGAGCTGCTGGCGGGCTTTGTGCGGGAGACGCGGTATTATATCCGCTATCCCGGAAAGCATGGGGTCACCTGCCGCTGGGGCGAGGACTGCCTTGACGATTTTTATAAGGTTTACTCCGAGACCGGCGAGCGGCAGGGATTCTCGATCCGGCCCAAAGAGTATCTGGCAGGCTTTTTGAAGGCTTTCCCCTCCCACGCGCGGCTGTACATGTGCTACGCGCCGGACGGGCGGCCGATCTGCGGTGGCCTGTCGGTCAACTACGCGGGCAAGACCGCTCATGTCTATGGCTGCTCGAGTGACGACCATGAACTGCGAAAGCTGCGCGCGACCTATCTGCTGCAGTGGGAAATGATGCGATGGGCACTTTCGACCGGCTGCCGCATCTACGATATGCAGGGGGTTGCCATCCGGCCGGAAGACAGCCCTCAGCTGTACAATGTATTGGGCTTCAAGCAGAACTTTACCGGCGAGATCGTGACTACTGCCGGTGAATTCCGGGTGGTCTATAACGCTGCGGTCAACGCTGCGATGGACGCCGCGCTGAAACTCCGCAGCAAGCTGCACCATCATGGATCTTGATTCGTTTCCGGGCTGTGCCCGTTGAATTTTGAGGAGGGGGAGACTCTATGCAGGAAAAAAAGACCTTTTATATTACCACACCGATCTACTATCCGTCGGACAAGCTGCACATCGGCCACAGCTACACCACCGTGGCCTGTGATGCGCTGGCCCGCTACAAGCGGCTGCAGGGCTATGACGTGATGTTCCTGACCGGCACCGACGAGCACGGCCAAAAGATTCAGGACAAGGCCGCCGATAAGGGGGTTACGCCGCAGCAGTATGTCGACGATATTGTCGCCGGCATCAAGGACCTGTGGAAGCTGATGGACATCAGCTACGACCGGTTCATTCGTACCACCGACGATTACCATGTCGCCTCGGTGCAGAAGATCTTCCGCAAGTTGTACGACAAGGGAGACATCTACAAGGGCGTTTACAAGGGACATTACTGCAAGCCCTGCGAGAGCTTCTGGACCGACAGTCAGCTGGTTGACGGCAAGTGCCCCGACTGCGGCCGCGAGGTCTATGAGGCCGAGGAGGAGGCCTACTTCTTCAAGATCAGCAAGTACTCCGACCGGCTGCTGCAGTACTATGCCGATCATCCCGACTTCATCCAGCCCGAGACCCGCAAGAACGAGATGATCGCCTTCATCGGCCAGGGCTTGCAGGATACCTGTGTCTCCCGTACCAGCGTCAAATGGGGTATTCCGGTTGACTTTGATCCGAACCACACCATCTATGTCTGGATTGACGCGCTCTCCAACTACATCACCGCGCTGGGCTGGGGCAACGACAAATACCATGACTATGACCGCTACTGGCCGGCCGATATCCACATGGTCGGCAAGGAGATTTTGCGGTTCCATACCATCATCTGGCCGGCTATGCTGATGGCGCTGGATCTGCCGCTGCCCAAAAAGGTCTTTGGCCACGGCTGGGTGCTGATCGACGGCGGCAAGATGAGCAAATCCAAGGGTAACATCGTTGACCCGGTGATCCTCTGCGACCGGTATGGTGTGGATGCGATCCGCTACTTCCTGCTGCGTGAGATTCCGTTCGGCAACGACGGCGTCTTCACCAATGAATCCCTGATCAACCGGATCAACACCGATCTGGCCAACGATCTGGGCAACCTGCTCAGCCGTACCGCCGCGATGGTCAAGAAGTACTTTGGCGGCGTGCTGCCTGCCGAGCGTGAGGCCGATCCCCTTGACGAGGAGCTGCGCGCACTCTGTACCGCGCTGCCCGGCAGGGTGACCGACTGCATGGACAAGCTGTTGCTGCCGCAGGCGCTGATGGAGATCTTCAAGCCCATCCAGCGGGCAAACAAGTACATTGACGAGACCGCACCCTGGCTGCTGGCCAAGGACGAGAGCAAAAAGGCACGGCTGGCCGCAGTACTGGCCAACCTCTGTGAGGTACTGCGGTATGCTGCGGTGCTTCTTACCCCCTTCCTGCCTACCACCGGTCCGAAGATTGCCGACCAGCTGGGTCTCAACGAGGCACAGCGGAGCTTTGACGCGCTGGCACAGTTCGACGCGCTGGAGGGTGGCCATGTGATCCCGGGCGGAGACGCTCTGTTCCCCCGAATCGACGTTGCCAAAGAGCTGGCCGCTCTCGAAGCGGAGCGGGCTGCACGCGCTGCGGCGGCAGCTGCCGCCGCCCCTGCTCCTGTCGAGGAACAGCCGGGCGAGCCGATTGAGCATGAGGCAGAGATCGACTTTGACGGTTTCTGCAAGGTCGAGATGCGGGTAGCGCAGGTGCGAAGCTGCGAGCGGATGAAAGAGTCCAAAAAGCTGTTGCGGCTGACCGTCTTTGACGGTGAGCGGGAGCGGACCATCCTCTCCGGTATTGCCAAGTGGTATGCGCCGGAAGACCTGATCGGCAAAAAGGTTGGCGTAGTCGTCAACCTCGCTGCCCGTCCGATGATGGGCGGCAAGTATCTGTCCGAGGGCATGATCCTTGCCGCAGATACCGAAGACGGCGGCGCTTCGGTCTCCTTCTTCCCCGACAGCGTCAAGGCCGGCAGCCGGATCCATTGATCTTTTATACAAACCCAAAAAAGCTGCTGCGGCAGCTTTTTTTGAGCTTAAAATGAGGTGTGTGAAGTTGACAGAATCCCGTCAGAAAAAAATTTATTCCAGCCCGCTTGGAATGACCCTGCTTGCCCTCTTTTGCATCTTGCTGTGGAGCAGCGCGATCCCGATGACCAAACTGGGGTATGCCGCCTTTGGCATCGGGGCGGACGCTTCGGTCTTCACCAAGCTGCTGTTTGCCGGTATCCGATTCACCCTCGCCGGCATTACGGTATTGGTGCTGGGCAGCGCCGCGGCCCGCAAACCGCTGACCTTCCGCCGAAATCAATGGGGCAAGGTGCTGCTTTTCGGCCTGATGCAGGCCAGCGTCCAGTACCTGTTCTACTATATTGGGTTGTCCCACTCCTCCGGCACACTCGGCAGCATTCTGGTCTCCACCGCCGCCTTCTTCGTGGTGCTGGCTGCCCCGCTGTTTTATCCGCAGGACAAACTGACTGTACTCAAGGGGCTGGGGTGCATGCTGGGTCTTGTCGGCATCGTGGTCGCTTCGGCGGGTGGACAGATTCAGTTCACCCTGACCGGTGAAGGCTTTTTGCTGCTCTCAGCTGCGGCAAACGCCGCGAGCTCGCTGCTCTCCCGCCGGTATACCCAGGAGATTCCTCCGATGGTACTGACCGGCTGGGGACTGACCTTCGGCGGCGCGTTGCTGCTCGCGGTCGGACTCGCCGGCGGCGGCACGCTGCCCCAGGTCAACGGACAGGCTCTCGGGATCCTCTGTTACCTGTTTTTGCTCTCGGCGGTCGCTTTTTCCATCTGGAACAGCCTGCTCAAATACAATGACGCCGGAAAAGTCTGCATCTTCAACTCCCTCTCCCCGATCTTTGGCACCTTCCTCTCAATTCTGATTCTGGGTGAGGACTCGTTCCAGCTGCGGTATCTTATCTCGTTGGTGCTGGTCTGCGGCGGCGTTTATCTGGTCAACCGGACCGTGAAGAAGGGGTAACGCCATGCCGATCTTTGACACCCATGCCCATTATACCGCCTCTGCCTTTCACGACGACCGGGACGCGCTGCTCGCCGGCCTGCCCGCACGAGGGGTGGCGCTGGTTCTGGACTGCGGCACCGATCTTGATTCCAGCCTTGCCAGCCTTGCACTCGCCGAGCGGTATTCCTTTCTCTATACCGCGGCCGGTATTCATCCCGAGAGCCTGATCGAGGAGGACGCCTCGACCCGGACCCGCTTTCAGGGAGACTGGCGGGCAGAGATGGCGGCAATCCGCCCGCTTTATGACCACCCGAAGGTGGTCGCGGTCGGAGAATGTGGTCTTGACTACCATTGGCCAATCCCAAAAGAGGAACAAATCGCCCTGTTTGAGGCCGAGATTCGGCTCTCCCTCGAGCTGGATCTTCCAATCATTGTCCACGACCGGGAGGCGCACGCCGACACCTATGCGTTGCTGCGCCGCTACCGCCCGAAGGGAGTGGTACATTGCTATTCGGGCAGCGCCGAAGATGTCCGCTGGCTGACCGCACAGGGGCTCTATATCGGTTTTGGCGGAGTGACAACCTTTAAGAACGCCCGCAAGGTTCTGGAAGCCGCTGCGGCCGTCCCGCCGGACAAGCTGCTGATCGAGACCGATGCGCCCTATATGGCCCCGGTTCCCTTCCGCGGCAAGCGAAATGACTCGGCTCTGCTCTGTCATGTTGCCGATACTCTCGCCGCGCTGCGCCAGGTTACTCCGCAACAACTTCTGGATCAAACGCTGACCAACGGTTGCCGGTTGTTCGGCATCCATCCAGCCGACTAATTTCAAATTCTTACGCCTATTGTCAACCACTTTTATCTTATCGGTTGACAATAGGCGTATTTTTTTATACAATGAGAGAGCTGAACAGAAAGGGGGAAGACGAGTTGGAGTTTTCAACCAAACAAGCGCTTTTGGATGCGCTTCGTGCTGCACCGGATCGTTGGCAGAGCGGTGCGGCGCTGGCCAGACTGCTGGGCGTCAGCCGCAATGCGGTTTGGAAAGCCGCAGAAGAACTGCGGGCAGAGGGTTTGGCGCTGGAATCGGTTCCCCGGCGCGGCTACCGGATCGGCACCGGCGGTGAGCTTTTTACCGCCGAGGAATTTCGAACCCGGCTGGGTCCCGGCTGGCAGGCAGAGGTTTGGCCCAGCCTTACCTCAACCAATGACCGAGCGCGCGCGGCGGCGGCCGAGGGTGTTGCGGGACCCTTGCTGGTGGCAGCCACAGTACAGACGTCAGGGCGCGGGCGCCGGGGACGCGCCTTTTTTTCTCCGCCCGGCAGCGGCCTGTATTTCAGCCTGTTGCTGCGGCCCGCACTTCTTGCGGTCGATGCGCCGCTGGTGACCGCCGCAGCCGCGGTAGCAGCGCGTCGGGCGCTGCTTCAGTTTGGGGTACGGCTTGAGATTCGATGGGTCAATGATCTGATGTCGGACGGAAAAAAGGCCGGCGGAATCCTGACTGAGTCGGTTTCAAATCTGGAGGACGGCGGGCTGGAATATCTTGTTGCAGGTTTCGGCTTAAACCTGACTTCACCCGCGGATGGCTTCCCGTCCAGCCTTCCGGAGGCGGGCGCTCTGTTTGGCGGAGAACTTCCAGCTGGCCGTGCACAGATTGCCGCCGCGATCGCCCTTGAATTTGAACAACTGATTCACCGGTTGCCGGAGGCCGATTTTATGTCGGAATACCGCGAAGCCAATCTGCTTCAGCCGGGGACACGGGTTTTTGTCTCTCCTGCACGGGGTGAACAGTATCCTGCTCTCGTGCAGCAGATCGATCCATCCGGGAGGCTCGTGGTCAAAACATCCGATGGACAGCTTCAAGTTCTTACCGGCGGAGAGGTATTTATCGCCGAATAACACAACATTTTGGAGGTCTTTTCATGGAACAGCACATTATAAAAGCAAGGCAGATGGTCAGTGCCGCGATCTTTGCCGCCGTTCTTGCCGTCCTGTCCCAGATTGTTTTGCCGATCGGACCGGTTCCCTTTAATCTCGCGGTTCTCGGCGCATATCTCAGCGGTTGCTTGATGCCACCCATCTGGGCAGTCAGTTCGGTTGGAGTCTACCTGCTGATGGGGCTGATTGGGATTCCGGTTTTTGCAGGTTTTTCGGGCGGGCCCGCCGTCTTCTTTGGTCCGACCGGCGGTTATCTTGCAGGGTATCTTTTTATCGCACTATGCACCTCGTTTGCAGTTCATCGCAGCGGAAAGATTTCTCGAATTTTCCCCGCAATGATCGCTGGTCTTGCCATCTGCTATCTGCTTGGTACGGGTTGGTTTATGTTGGTCACCGGCAGCAGATTGGGCGAAAGTCTGATGCTCTGTGTTGTTCCTTTCATTTTGCCCGACCTGTGCAAGGCGGTTGTCGCTTTGATTCTCACCCGTTCGGTGAAAGCGCGGATGTCTCACCGCACCTGAATACAAAAGAAAATCGGCTGAGCCCATTAGGGCCCAGCCGATTTTTTTACTTGTAAACGCTTACTCAGCGCTCTCTTCCTTCTTCTCTGCCTTCTCCTTCGGGATCATCTTGATGATGCCCTTCTTGTAGAAGACCCAGGCGATCAGAACATTCAGGAACATGCAGCCCAGAACGGCAAAGCCTTCCTTGCCGGACAGCGGATAAATCGCATTAACCGCAAAAACAAGGATGATGGGCAGGATCATGACCAGATTCTTGCCCTTAGCAACATACTCACCGCAGTTTTCATTTGCAAAGCTGAGCACCATGCCGCCGAACAGCGCGGGCAGCAGGTAGCCGGCAGCGGTAGAAACCACAGGGCTGGTCAGGATCGGCTCCAGCGGAACCAGCAGCAGAACACCGAGAATGATGATAATGGTGGTCGTGATGGTGGAAGCCGCGACGCTGATCGAAGCAATGGTATCGCCCTCATCAGTACCCTGGGTGGTGCCGGTCAGGCTGTGGGAGTTGATGACGCAGGGCAGCTTGAGGTTCAGCACGTTGCCGGTCAGGAAGGTAATATAGGCCGACGAACCGAGAACCGGGGTATAGCTGACGACCTCGGCCAGCGCGGTGGGCAGGAACACCAGCAGCAAGCTGCCGCCGACGGTGAGCACCTGGCCGACCGAAGAGGGCCAGACATCGAAGATGGCGCAGATGATTGCCGGAATACCCAGCATAAACGAAATACCGATCAGCAGGCCGAGCCGGCCTACGACATGAAGGCTCTTTTCATACTTTTTATCCATGATCGTATCTTCCTTTCCCTATCAGTCTCAGCCCAGCAGCTGCAGCCAGAGCAGCGAGGAGCCCATGCCTACCAGCAGCGTAACCGCCATGATGAAGTTGTTCCACCATTTCCAGCCGGTCACCTTAACCAGCAGAACCTGCAGCAGGGTGACGCCGATCGAGGTTGCAACAACCGCGATAAAGACAGGTCCCTTGACCAGCTGCATCGGAAGGAAAGCCTCGATAATCGCCATCGAGAGAACACCGGTCATCAGAGCGCCCCACTCGCCATGCTTGGAACGCAGGCCGGAAACACCCTCGATGATCTTGGGTCCAAAGAGGAGCAGCGAGATGCAGCCGGCAAGAATACCGATACTCATAACAAACATGACGGTACCGGCCAGCGAAGCACCCTCGGCGGAAGCGGCCAGCTCGGACGTCGAAGCAAAGCCGGCGCCGGTAGCGGCCATCTCAGCAGCCATCAGCTCATAAGTAACCGAGCCGACAACCGACAGACGGAACTGCGCCCAGGGGATACCGATCGCGGTGGACAGGCTGACCAGACCGACAACAATCGAGAGGGAGGGAACAATGGAATAGATCACCGAAGAGGTGATGGCGGTGCGAAGCTGCTGTTTGCTCAGCCCGATCGACACACCATGCCGATAAGAACGGAAAAGAGTAATGCCGCAGAACAGCAGGACATACAAAATGCCCAGCTCGACCAGAATGAACAGTATCGAACTGTTCATGATCTCCAGAAATTTCATGCTTGATTTTCCTCCTTACATTTCCTGACGGCTGTATACGCCGTTTTACAGGTTGGGCTTGACATCGTCGGGCACCGGGCACAGATAGCCTTCAGGGGCGTTTGTCTTGTGCTCCGCCTTTGCCTGATCAATGATCGAGGGATCCTCAAAAAGCCGTACCGCAGTAAGCGCCAGCGCCTTACCAACCGTCAACAGCGCCTTGTGGCCGATGCTGCTCGCGACCTGCGCGGTCATCTGCCAGGTATGCGCGCCGGTTCCCAGCGCAGCAGTCGCCATTCCCATCTGGGCGGTGGGTACCGCATAACTCACATCGCCCACATCGGTCGAACCGGGCATCGCGACTTCGGGCATATGTACATAGGGCAGCACGGTATCACACAGACCACCCTTTGTCATTTCCTGTGCTTTCTCTGCACCCAGGGCCCGAACCAGCGCCGCAGGGGCCGCCTGCTCCCGCTCGGTCAGCGTCGCACGGAACTGCCGCGCCAATTCGTGATCCGCCTCATCGAAGTCGGGCGCGCCGACCTCCTGCATGCAGCTCTCAGCCAGCTCGCTGAGCACCCGGTTGGGAATATAGTCGCACAGACCCTGCTTGATCTCCCAAGTGACTTCGGTGCCGGTCATCAGCGCCGCGCCTTTGGCGATATCGAACACCCGATCACAGAGCTCCAGCACCTGTTTGATCTTCGGCGCGCGGATCATGTAATAGGTCGTCGCAGTACCCTGCACCACATTCGGCGCATCTCCGCCCACATCGAGATAGGCATAATGGATCCGCGCCTCAGGGATGATGTGCTCCCGAAGATAGTTGACACCCACATTCATCAGCTCACAGGCGTCCAGCGCGCTGCGTCCCAGCTGCGGGGCGGCAGCGGCATGCGCTGTCTTACCCTTAAAGTGGAAGTGGATATGCCGGTTGGCCAGCGTAGAAACGCCCCAGACACTATTGTTATCACCCGGGTGCCAGGTCAGAGCCGCATCCAGCTCATCAAATACACCTTCGCGGGTCATAAAGGTCTTGCCGCAGCCATGTTCCTCAGCCGGGCAGCCGTAATACCGGATCGTACCGGTCATACCGGTTTCCTTCATATAATCCTTGACCGCAACCGCCGCTGCCAGCGAACCGCTACCCAGCGCGCAATGGCCGCAGCCATGCCCGTTACCGCCTTCTACCACCGGATCCTTGACCGGGCATCCTGCCTTCTGGCTGAGCCCGGGCAGGGCGTCAAACTCGCCCAGAATACCGATGATGGGTCTACCGCTGCCCCAGCTGCCCACAAAGGCGGTCGGGATTCCGGCAAGGCCCTCCTCCACCTGAAAGCCCTCGGCCTTCAGTACCTCGATCAGCGCCGCTGCGCTCTTGGTCTCCTTGAAGTCCAGCTCCGGGGTCGCCCAGATCCGGTCATTCAGGTCGACAAAGCAATCCGCCTTGGCGTCAACGAGGCTGCAAATTTTGTCTCTCAACTCCACTTTCCGCGCCTCCTTTTTGTTTCAGATAATTCTACATTTGTTTTCCCGTTGCGAACTATCTGAACCAACTGTTATATAGAATATCAAATTTTAACAAAAAGTTCAAGAATAAATCTTTAGAATCGTTAAATATTAGGCTATAACTAAGAACGGCACGAACTCCTCTGGGGAGTTCGTGCCGTTCTTTTTTCTCCTATTTCATCATCCATTCTTTGCCTTCTGTCGCAGCGCGCCGCGAACATTTTTGACCTCGGCGGCGCCGCGGGCCAGCGTTTCCTCGGTCTGGCGCAGCATATTTTCACAGTAATCGGTAATGGTGGTTCGCATCTCGCGAGACTGCTGCTGGGCAGCGGAGAGCAGCTCGGCCGCCTTCTGCTGCGCCTGGCGCACAATCTCCTGCTGGTCGACCATTACCCGCGCACGATCTTCCGCCTTCTTGATAATCCCCTCCGCCTCACGGCGGGCTCCAGCGACAATCTCAGCGCGATCGTTTACAATCGCCTTGGCCTGTTTAATCTCGGAGGGCATATTCAGACGAATATCATCAATGATGTCCCGCACCTTGTCCACGTCCACCATCCGTTTACCCCCGGTAAAAGGCAGGTTGGTCGACTCCTCCAGTGTTTCATCCAGCAGGTCCAACAGCTCGTCTACATTCATTTTCGGTTACCTCGCTTTTTCATACTCCAGCCCGTGCCGCATCACAGTTCCGCGGTCGATAGACACGGTTCATAACATCTTCATAGATCCCGGCAGGGATAAACTCCCGCACATCCCGCCCTTCGGCGGCGATCTGTTTGACCATTGTGGAGGAGAGATACATATAATGGGAATTACAGGTCATGAAGACCGTTTCAAATTCCGGATATAACTTTTTATTGATCAGCGCCTGCTGGAACTCATATTCAAAGTCGGTGACCGCCCGCAGGCCTTTGACCGCAACCCGCGCACCGTGTTCCTTGGCATAATCGACCAGCAAGCCGGTTGAGGAATCCACCTCAATCCTGCCGCGGTACTGTTCAGGCAGCTCTGCCAGCGAGCGGCGCAGCAGTTCGACCCGTTCCTCTACTGTAAAAGTCGGCGTCTTGGCCGGATTGATGAGCACCAACACGATGACCTTTTCAAAGGTCTCGGCACTTCGTTTTATAATATCCAGATGTCCCTTGGTCACCGGGTCAAAGCTGCCCGGGCAGATTGCCGTTGTCATCATTCGGGTTCCCCCTCTATATCTTCCTTTTCATACCGGCTAACCAATACCGTACCGTACCGGTACTGTTTTTTCAGCCGTAGCGCCCCCATCTGATCGGGCAGCTCCGCCTCGCGCTCACTCTCACAGAGCAGCACACCGCCCGGCGCCGTCACGCGGTCAAGGGCCGGCAGCAGCGCCTGCAAAGTCCCCTTTCGATAGGGCGGATCGAGCAACAGAATATCAAACTGTTCCGCCGCCGCGGCAACAAAGCCCTGTGCGCCGGTCTGAAACACCTGAGCTCGGTCAGCCAGTCCCGCCGCCTCGAGGTTGTGCCGTACAACCTGCACCGCACCGCGATTCTCGTCCACAAAAACACAACTGGCCGCGCCGCGGGAGAGCGCCTCGATACCCAGCTGCCCGCTGCCGGCGAAGAGATCCAGCACCCGTGCACCGGGCAGGATAAACTGCAACGCGCTGAACATTCCCTCCTTGACCCGATCAACAGTCGGACGGGTCACATCGGTGCCCGGCAAAGTCTGAAGGCGGGTTCCCCGGGCGGTCCCGGCGATTACTCTCATCTCGCGTCTCCCCCTCCGCCGTTCAGTTCAATGGTACTATTATCTCCAGTTTGGGGCTGATTGTCAACCGGTTCTTTCGGGTGATAAAAGGCCCAGACCGCATCGGCGGTTCGGGTGGGCAACCCCGCTTTCTCTATCAGCTCTGCGGGGGTCGCCTCGCTGATGGCGTGCACCGTTTTCATCGTTCGAAGCAACTTTTTGGCAGTCGCCTGACCGACCCCGGGAATCTGCATCAGGGTCGAGAAAAAGGCCTTCTTTTTGCCCGCCCTGCGCTGATAGTCAATCGAGAACCGGTGCACCTCATTCTGGATCGTGCTGATAAAGCTGAAAACTGACTTGTGCATCGAGATCGCGATCTCTCCCTCTTTTGAGACGATCGCCCGCGTGCGGTGCCGGTCGTCCTTAACCATGCCAAAGGTGGGAACATCCTCAAACGCAGTACCGGCAAGTGCAGCCGTGACCGCCGACAACTGGCCCTTGCCGCCGTCGAGCAGGATCAGATCCGGCTTGACCGCGAACTGTCCTTTGCCCTCATTTGCGTACTCGTAAGCGCGGCGCCAGAGCACCTCCGCCATCGAGGCATAGTCATCTGTCCCCGCGACGCTCTTGATCTTAAACCGCCGATATCCGCTCTTTTTCGGCCGACCATTTTCAAAGACAATCATACCGGCGACGCTGGTTCCATCGCCCCAGTTGGAGATGTCGTAGCTCTCGATAACGGTAGGCGGACCAGAGAGGCCAAGGGTTTTGGCCACCTCATCGAGCAATCGCTCCTCCCGCGAAACCCGCCCGCTGCGGAGCGTCAGGCTCTCGGACGCGTTAAGCGCCGCCATCTGCACCAGCCGCGGCCCATCGCCCCGTTGCGGAACCGACAGTACAACCCGGTGATCCGCCTGTTCGGTGAGCATCTGTTCGAGCTCGGGCGTCGATTCAGGCAGTTTGTCCAACAGGATCAGCCGCGGGATCTGCCTTCCACCGCTGTAAAACCGGGCCAAAAACTCCTCCCGCACCTCGTCTGCATCGGTCGTATCTGGAAAGGTGAATTCATTTTTATCTACCAGCCGTCCCTCGCGGAAGGCGAGCATCGCGGCGCAGACCGCGCCGTGTGCAGCAACAAAGCTGAAGACGTCCGCCTGTTTGATGGTGCTCTGTACTACCCGTTGTCCGGCGGATACCTTCTCAATCGCATTGATCTGATCCCGCACTACCGCAGCCTTTTCAAATTCCAGCGCCTCGCTGGCCTCTTCCATCCGCCGGCGCAGAATCCGCAAAATCTCATTTTTCCCGTTGCGAATCAACCGCACCGCACCATCAACGCACTCCGCATACTCCGCCTCGCTGATCTTGCCGGTACAGGGTGCCATACACTTACCGATATGGTAGTTGAGGCAGGGGCGTTCCTTACCAAAATCCCGCGGGAACTGCTTGTTGCAGCGGTGCAGCCGGAATGCATCCTGCGCGGTCGCAACCATCTCCCGCACCGCAAAGCTGCTCATATAGGGGCCGATCCAAACAGCGCCGTCCTCCTGCTTTTGCAGCTCGGCAGTAATCCTGGGGTAGGGCTCCTTTCCGACCCGGATAAAACAGTAACCCTTGTCGTCCTTGAGCAGAATGTTGTATTTGGGGGAGTGAAGTTTGATCTGGCTGCACTCGAGCACCAGCGCCTCAAACTCGCTGGTGGTAACAATAAAATCAAAACTATACGCGTGCTCGATCATCCGGGTGACCTTCGGCTCGTGGGGTACTCCCTCGCGGAAGTACTGGCTTACCCGCAGCCGCAGCCGTTTGGCCTTGCCGACATAGATGATCTCACCGGTGCGGTCCTTAATGAGATAAACCCCCGGCAGCAACGGCAGCTTTTTCGCCTTTTCATACAGCTCCTGCTTGGTCAACGGCCCTTGCCTCCCCCGCGTAAATTGTCAAAAAAAGGCGCCGCGATGCGAATTATACCGCATGCAGCGCCGCATTGTTTCAGTTCCTTACTCGCTGAAGCCGGAATTGACCAGCTTGACCAAGCCCTCGACAGCCTGCTGCTCATCGGGGCCATCCGCGATAACCCGGATGGTGGTGCCGCCAACGATGCCCAGGGAGAGAACACCCAAAAGGCTCTTTGCGTTGACGCGGCGCTCTTCCTTCTCAACCCAGATGGAGGATTTGAACTCGTTGGCCTTCTGGATGAAGAAAGTCGCCGGACGGGCATGCAAACCGACCTGATTCTCGACGGTAACTTCTTTCACATACATAACAAGAACTCTCCTATTTCAAAAATTCTAAAGAAGGAAACACGGTGCCTGATACATTCTTATCATATCTCAATATTTTCAACCCGTCAATAAATAATCCGGACCGTTTTCCATTTTCATCAGTTCGCTAAAATCCAAAAATCCGCGCAGGCAGCGTTTTGTACATGATAACCACAAAGTTTTCAACATCATTGTTCAAGTCTACAACTTTTCCGCGGAATTTTTGGAAGGTTTTGTCGACTGCCCAGCCTCGTTGTCCTGCGGTTCTGCACGTCGCAGCAGCAAGTCGGGCCGCCGTTCGAAGGTGCGTTGTAGTGATTGCGCCCGCTTCCACTCGGCGATCTTTTTCGCGTGGCCGGAAAGCAGTACAGGAGGCACCTGCCGCCCCTGCCAGGTTTCCGGGCGGGTGTACTGCGGATATTCGAGCAGTCCGTCGAAAAAGCTCTCGTCCTGATATCCCTCCGGGCTGGAGAGCACGCCATCGCAGAGCCGCGCGACGCTGTCTGCCACCACAAGGGCAGCCAGCTCACCGCCGGTGATGACAAAGTCTCCCAAACTGATCTCCTCGTCGGCCAGCGCCTCGATCGCCCGCTCGTCAATTCCCTCATAGTGGCCGCAGACCAGGGTAATACTCTCAAGCTGCGCCAGTTCTCGGGCACGCTGCTGGGTGTAAGTCTTGCCGCCGGGAGTTAAGAAAATCACGTGCGGTTTGGTCTGCTGCTGCGCCTCGATCGCCTTGCAGCACAGGTAGATCGGCTGGGCCTGCATAATCATCCCATGGCCGCCGCTGTATGGGTAGTCGTCCACCCGCTTCTGCTTGTCCAGCGTATAGTCTCGGATGTTGTGGCAGTACATCTCGATCTTTCCGCCTCGCCGCGCGCGGCCGATGATACTCTCGCTCAACACCGCCTCGCACATCTCAGGGAACAGGGTTGCAATATCAATCCGCATCCTCAAACATCCCCCCGATCGGCCGAACCCGAACATAACCCTGTTCGGGCGAAATCTCTGCCAGGAACTCCTTTACCGCAGGGAAAAGAACCGTTTTTCCATCCGGAGTACGGATCTCGTAGATGTCGCTTGCACCCGAATTCGTGATATCAACAACCGTCCCGTATTCTTTGCCGGTATCCGCGTCGAGCACCTGCAGCCCGATGATATCCTGCAAAAACCAACTTCCCTCCGGCAGATGCGCGTCATCTCGATCGATATAGAACACTCGGTTCACCAGCGCGCGGGCTGCATCCATTCCGTCGATTCCTTCCAGCTTGAGCAGCGCCATTCCCTTGTGGGCGCGGGCTGCGGTGACCCGCCAGGGTTTGCCGCCGTTTTCAGCGGGATAGAGCAGCGAGAAGTCGCAGAGGAATTCGGCACTATCACAGTAGGGATAGGCCTTGAGTTCCCCCATCACCCCATGAGTGGTGACAAACTTGCCCGCCTCGAGATACTTTTTTTGCATCCGGGTCTCCTTTCCGCCCCATTAGGGGCAAAATATGCCGGACGCAGAACACGCCCGGCATACCCTGTTGCTTGGTTGGGTAGATCAGTCGATCTCGACCATGACCTTTTCCCCGACCCGAACCGCCGCGGCCCGCATAACGACCCGCAGCGCCTTGGCGATCCGGCCCTGTTTGCCGATCACCCGGCCCATATCATCCTCCGCCACCGCGAGGTGGTAGACGGTAGTGCCCTCGGCGTTCGGCTCATCGACCATCACCGTCACCGCATCCTTGTTCTCCACAAGGCCCTGCGCGAGGGTGACCAAAAGCTCTTTCAGCATACTGCTACCTCGTTGATCCGTAGCTTACAGGATCTCGTTCTTCTTGAGCAGCGCACGGACGGTATCGGTCGGCTGCGCACCGTTGGCGATCCACTTCTTAGCCTTCTCGGCGTCGATCTTCACCTCAGCGGGGTTCTTGCCCGGATCATAGGTGCCGATCTCCTCGATGAAACGGCCGTCGCGGGGGAAACGGGAATCCGCGACAACAACGCGATAGAAGGGGTTCTTCTTGGCGCCCATCCGGCGCAGTCTGATCTTGACAGCCATAGTATTTTCCTCCATACATTACAATGAAATTGATTTGTTTTTTATTTTTAACCGGGTTGCCGGCAAAAAACCGTTTGGATGCTCAGCCGAAAAGCCGGCCGAACCGGCGGCCCTTCGGCCGCTTTTTAAGCTGTTTCATCAGCTTATTCATCTGCTCATACTGGCGCAGCAGCCGGTTGACGTCTTCAACCTTCGTACCGCTGCCGGCCGCGATCCGGCGCTTGCGCTTGGGATCGATGATCGCAGGCTTGGCCCGCTCGGCCGCGGTCATGCTCTGGATGATCGCCTCCATGCGGCGGAACATCTGATCGCTGCCCTCCAGATCATTTTCGCTGACCTTTGCACCGCCGGGCAGCATCGAGAGCATTGCCGCAGCGCCGCCCATCTTTTTCATCTGACCGATCTGATCCAGCAGGTCGTTCATATCGAACCGGCTTTCCATCAGCCGGCGGGCAGCTTCCTGTGCTTTCTTCTCATCCTGGGTGGCCTGCGCCTTCTCGATGAGGGTCATCACATCCCCCATGCCGAGAATCCGGCTGGCCATTCGGTCGGGGTGGAAGACCTCGAGGTCATCCAACTTCTCCCCGACACCGGCGAACTTGATCGGCTTACCGGTGACCGCGCGCACACTCAGCGCAGCGCCGCCGCGGGTATCGCCGTCGAGCTTGGTGAGAACCACTCCGTCAATGCCAACCTTCTCATTGAAGCTGGATGCGACATTCACCGCATCCTGACCGACCATCGCGTCGATGACCAGCAGCGTCTCATCCACCGGAACCGCCTGCTTGATCCGGCCCAGTTCCTCCATCAGCTCTTCGTCGACATGCAGCCGGCCGGCGGTATCCAGCAGAATCAGGTCATTGCCGTGATCCCGTGCATACGCGTACGCCTTTTTCGCGATGACCTCCGGCTTCTCCGTTCCCAGTTCGAAAACCGGAACGCCCGCCTTTTCTCCGACCACCTTGAGCTGATCGATCGCAGCGGGCCGATAAATATCACAGGCCACCAGCAGCGGGCGATGCCCCTGCGCGGCAAAGTATTTTGCAATCTTCGCCGAGTGGGTCGTCTTACCGCTGCCCTGCAGGCCGCACATCATGACTACCGTCGGCGGTTTCGCATTGATGTGGATGCCCCGGCTCTCGCTGCCCATCAGGGCGGTCAGCTCTTCGCTGACAATCTTGATGACCTGCTGGGCGGGGGTTAGGCTCTCCATCACCTCGGCGCCGATACTCCGCTCGGTCACCTTCGCGATGAAATCCTTTGCAACCTTATAGTTGACGTCCGCCTCGAGCAGCGCCATCCGCACCTCGCGCATCGCCGCCTTGATGTCCGGCTCGGTCAATTTGCCCTTGCTGCGTAACCGCTTAAAGGCAGCGGACAATTTTTCGCTTAAACTCTCAAATGCCATCTGCCGCCTCGCTTACTCGCTGATTTTTTCGATCAGGTTCAGGATCTCCTCGACATTCTGCGCGATCCGATCGGAAGGCATGTACCCCTCCTCATTCTCGAACCGGATGTCTCTGGCAAGCTCCTCGATTTGAGCCACGCTCTGGCGGACCGTGCGATACCGCCCGGCGAAGCCGACCTTCTCCTCCAGATCAAGGAGAATCGTCTCTCCCCGCTTGATCGAGTCTCGCACCCCCTGCCGGGAGATACCGAAATTCGCCGCGATTTCAGCTAGGGAGAGATCGTCGTTGTAATACTGTTCCATCACCTCACGCTGCTTTTCGGTCAAAACCTGACCATAAAAATCCAGCAGATAAGAGATCTCCAGATTTTTCGCCATCTCCCCGCCCCCTCTCGCAGCCTTCGACCCTTTGTATCAGACATCTGTAAAGCAAATCGCTTTACACGACTGCTATTATACCAAAATCCGACCGCCGCGTCAAGTGCGTAAAGCGAAAAAACTTGACATTTAAGGCCCATAGCGCAGTTTATTTGACTTTTACACAAAATCTGGGTAGGATGGAACAAACGGGTCGAAAAAGGAGGGCAAAAAATGGCGATCTTTCACGACTTCACCCAGGTACGGGGCGCCGGCGCGTTGATTCATCTGCCCGGTCTGAGTGAGCGCTACGCCCTCGCGGCAGAGCTGCTTTGTTTTGCAAACTTTTCCGGTCCGACCGGCAGTTTCAAGGACAGCCTTGCCGAAGGAATGATCCGGATGGCAGAGCAGAGCGGAAAACTGGCCGCTGCCGCACCGGTGTTCGGTTCAGGAACCGGCGGCTTTGCCGCTGCGCTAACCCTCGCGGGTTACCGCACCGGGCATCCGGTAACCCTCTGCATCGGCGCCGGTGCACCGACCGGCCGGCGGCAGCTGCTGGGAGAGCTGGGTGCAAAGCTGGTGCTCTGTTCCTCAGCCGACGGCCAGCGCGGCTGGGATGATCGGGCCGCACGGCTTGCCGCCGAGCAGGGCGGCTGGTTTGCCGATTACTATGCCGATGATCTGAACCCCGAATTTCACCGTCGGGTCACCGGCCCCGCAATTCTCAAGGAAACCGAGGGCAAACTGGATTTTGTCGTCGCCGCGGTGGGCAGCGGCGGCACCATCTCCGGGGTCGGAGAGTACATCAAGGCCTGGACCAACGGCATCCGGATTGTCGCGGTTGAACCGGTTGAGAGTCAGGTGCTCTCGGGCGGATTCGCCGGGCCGCACGGGCTGGAAGGGATCGGCTGCGGCTTCGTGCCTCAGAATTACAACCCTTATATCGTCGATCAGGTCATTCCGGTCTCCACCGGAGACGGCCGGGAGGCTGCCCGACAGGCGCTGTTGACCGACGGATTGCCTCTTTCCCCTGCTGCGGGCGCGGCACTTGCCGCGGCGCTGCAACTTGCCGTGATGCCGCAAAACGCCGGCAAACGGGTCGTTGCGATTGTCGGCGGACGGTCAATCTTCTAAACTGCAAAAAAGGGCCGGATGAAAATCATCCGGCCCTGCTTTATTTCTTCGCCGCTTTCCGTTTTTCTTCCGGTGCGGGATGAAAGTAGATGAAGATGTCGATCATACTGTCATCGAGAAGACGGTATCCCCCGGGAATCGTCCCTATCCTGGTGAACCCGAGCTTTTCATATAGTGCGATCGCGGCCTTATTGGTACTGACTACTGCGTTGAACTGCAGCCCGGTAAACCCATGCGCCGCCAACTGGGACAGGCTGTGACGGACCAGCGCTTCACCGATGCCGCTGCCGCGGGCCTCCGCCGCGACCGCATAGCTGGCATTCGCGATGTGTCCGGCCCGGCCGATGTTATTCGGATGCAGAATATATACCCCCTGCACCCTGCCGTCCGCCTCGGCGACTGCTGTCAGGCTCTGGGAGGCAAAGTAACTTCTGCACTCCTGCAGGCTCAGCGGCGTTTCGCCGGGAAAGGCATCGCCCGCCTTCACCACCTCGTTCCAGATTCGCTGAATCGCCATCAGGTCGCTCTCTCCATAGGGACGCACCCGAATTTCCATCTTCACACTCCCCCTGCTTTGTCAAATCTATTGCTATTCTAGCACATTCGCAGGCAAATTACATGGGGTTACACAAAGTTTAGCACAGTAAAACCGCCCGGCAGGAAATTTCCCGCCGGGCGGTTTTGCAAAAGGAGTCCGATCCGATCATGTTATTCTATCGGCGAATTCTGCGAACTCATGCCGATATAGCCCGATCCGCCATTTCCCATCGGCAGATGGAAGGAAAATTCCTTTCCGCCCATCTCCATCGAAACCGTCAGGGTTTGCAGGCCCTCCGCCTGGTCCGAATAGGTCTCGCCCGCGTTCCAGTTCTGCGTTCCGCTCTGCGCGGCAAATCCCTGCCATGTCTCACCAGTCATAGTCTGACCGGAGATGGAAAGCGTCAATCCCTGTCCCTCTGCCTCCTCCGGAACAGTAAAGGTCAGCGCACCTGTTTGCGCATCATAAGTCATGCTGTCGAGCAGCTTTTCCTGAATCCTTGCATACAGCTCCTGACCCCAGGAGGCGGCCCGCACCATCTCCTCCGACAGCCCTTCCTCTGTCCCCTCCCGCTCCCAAAGCGCGCTCCAATCCCCTTTGGGCTCATAGGGCGCGCCGTCGATCAGCAGTACATCGTCCAGATGCAGAATGGTATGAACCTCTCCGCTCGCCATCAGGAGATAAAGCTGGTCATACTGCGGATACGCCGCGTTGAGCATCTCCGGTTCCAGGCCGCCCGCGGGATCCATCTCGGCCCGTGCGGCACGCAGTTGTTTTGCCAGCTGCTCCAACTGGTCTTCTTCAAACCAGACCGCCGAAGTTCGGTCTGCGTCATGATGGAGCAGTTCAGCCCGTGTGATCTGCTCCGGTTCCAGCGATACCAGCCAGTCCGGCCTAGTCTCTCCGATCGGGTTTACTAATAGCGCTGTCCCTAGTAATACCACCACCACAGCGCAGATCGCAGTCACCGCGGCGATCGGCTTTTTGTAGTTCATCAGGTGCCGGATCCGTCCTTTGACATCCCCCTCGCCAAAGGCCAGCGCTCCGGAATGACGCGGCCCGCCTGCGAGGTGCAGCAGCGTGCGGGAATAAGCGCCCTGCTGCGCTTCGCCGAGCTCCCGAACCACCTGCTCGTCACAGGCGATCTCCATGTCCCGGCAGAGCAGCCGAAACGCCAGCCAGACCAGCGGGTTAAACCAATGCAGGCAGAGGATAAAATGAGCTACCAGTTTGATGATCCAATCGCCCCGCCGCAGGTGGGCGTGCTCATGGCATAGAACGAATTTCCGCTCCTGTTCCGGCAAACCGGCGGGCAAGTAGATACGCGGGCGGAAAATCCCCACGATAAAGGCGGTGGGCAGCCCTGCGACCTCCCAGGCTCCATCCGCTGTCCGCACCGCGCCCCGCAGCGCACGGCGCAGCCGCCAGAGGGAAAACAAGCTGCCGGCCACCATGAGAACTGCCCCGGCAAGCCATACTACCATCAAAATGTTGAGCGGGGAAATAGCGGTCTGCGAGGCCCCGATATATCCCTGCTGGGTGTTCTGTACCGTCATGCCGGTAAAAAAGGTTTCATGCAAAATCTGCGGCGGTGCAAAGGTCTCCTCCCGCGGCACCAGGCTAAAGAAGGAAGAAATGCTGACCGGACAGAGTAACCGGAAAAAGGCGACAAGCCACAGCAGGCAGGTAAAGCGGCGCGGTGCACGGCGCGTCAGCAGCCGAACGATCAGCAAAATCAGGATGATGTAGCTGCCCCGCAGACTCATCTCGAGCAGCGTGTTGAACAGTTCAGCCATGATGTTTCTCCTCCCATCGGTCGATCATCATCTTGAGTTCAGCTGCGTCGGCCTCGGAAATACCACGTTTCTCAACAAAGGCGGCGAGGAAACGCGGCAGCGATCCGTCAAATCCCTCCTGGATCACCGCCTCGCCCCGAAGCCGGTGGTATTCATCCCGGCTGACGGCAGCGGTGACCATTGCGCGTTCGTTGCGGGCCACCCCCAGCGCACAGAGCTTTCGCAGCATCGTATAGGTGGTCGACTTTTTCCAGCCCAACCGCTCTGTACAGAGCTGGACCAATTCACCCGAACCAATCGGTGCGTTTTCCCAAATCAATTCTGCCAGCCGGTATTCCGCCTCGGTCATCGTTTTATCTTTCTGCATACTCAAACAACCTCCTTTCCCGCTTTCCGTATTTTTGATAGTTGGTTTATATTTTATAAACCTATTTGTAATTAGTTTATAATTTATAAACCTATTTGTCAAGCTTTTTCTGCCGGGCATAAAAAAGCTTTTACCGATCTTCTTTTCCCAAATGAACCGTATGGAACCTTCCACGCTTTATGGCGTGAACTATTCTTGCCGCAGAACACAGTTCGTCTTTCGCTTTTGACTTCCCTATCCCAATAAAAATCTATATCAAAGCCTATCAAAACCAATCGGAATAGAAAAAACCTCGGAAAACCGAAGTTTTCCGAGGCTTTTGTGCTGCTGAAAAAATCTGTAAAATCGATCAGCGCTTGCTGAACTGGGGAGCGCGACGAGCTGCCTTGAGGCCGTACTTCTTGCGCTCCTTCATGCGCGGATCACGGGTCAGGAAGCCCGCCTTCTTGAGGGTCGTGCGCAGGTTCTCATCATACTGCAGCAGCGCACGGGAAAGGCCGTGACGGATCGCGCCCGCCTGGCCGGAAACACCGCCGCCGGCAACCCGGACAACGATGTCAAACTTGTTCTCGATCTCAGCGAGAGCCAGCGGCTGACGAACGATCAGCTTGAGGGTCTCAAGGCCGAAATAATCGTCGATGTCGCGGTCATTGATGGTGATCTTGCCGGTGCCGTTGTACACACGGACGCGGGCAACGGAAGATTTGCGGCGGCCGGTGCCGTAGAAATAAGGTTTCGTCTCGTACATCTCTTGGTTACCCCCTATTACAGTGCGTAAACTTCAGGCTTCTGTGCGGCGTTGTTGTGCTCAGCGCCCTTGTAGACCCGCAGCCGCTTGAGAGCCGCAGCGCCCAGGGTGTTGTGGGGCAGCATGCCCTTGACCGCGATCATCATCGCCTTGTCCGACTTCTCCGCCATCAGGGTGCGGTAGTTGACCTCCTTGAGGCCACCGATCCAGCCGGAGTGGGTGCGGTAGAACTTCTTATCCAGCTTGGAGCCGGTCAGAACCGCCTTGTCGCAGTTGATGATGATGACATGGTCGCCGCAGTCCACATTGGGGGTGAAGGTGACCTTGTCCTTGCCGCGCAGCAGAACAGCTGCCTTGGCGGCAACACGGCCCAGAGGCTTGCCGGCGGCATCCAGGATATACCACTTGCGCTCGATCTGGCCGGGTTTTGCTAAGGTTGTGCTCATATCGTGTTTCCTCCCGTATGATCTTCAAGAAAAAATCGAAACTGTCCGCCGGGCGGACAGGGAATGCCCTTTTGAGGGCCGCAGGTGTTATTATAACAGTCCGAAAAAGGCTTGTCAACAAGATTTTCCGATTATTTCAAACTGTAATTTTTTATCTCTTGTTTTCTCTTGTTTTCTCCTGTTTTCTATGTTATCCTCATTTGCTATTTTTGTTTTCGCTGTTGCCCCATTGTTCGAGCAACGCAAGGTAGGACGGCTCGTCCAAAATAGTGATCTGCGCGGCCCCTGTCTCGTTGAGCTGGCGGGCTTTGAGCTCTTTCCCGCTGTGTCCATCAGCGCCGACCAGCGCGGCCTCCTGCTTGCCGACGATGAGAAAATCCGTCTTCTTCGACACCCCGCTTTTGACCGAAGCCCCCAGCAAGGCAGCGGCGGCAGCAGCCTGTCCGCGCGGGATTGAGAGGTCGCCGGTGAAAACCACATTCTTGCCGAACAGCGGATTCTGAGGGTCGGCGTCGAGGTTGGGAACCAAGGTTTTCGGGTCGGTTCGCTTCGCGGCAAAGGCGGCAAACCGCCCGCTCTTTTTGCCACCGGACGGTTTTGTGGGCGCTGCGGTTCTTCGCTCGGTACGGGCAGAGGAAGCCCCCTGCATCTCCCGCAGATACCCCTCGCAGATCCGCAGCCGGCGGCCGGCAGCCTCAATCAGCAACACCGCGCTGCTGTCTGAAAGGGGGGGATATTCGTATCCTACCACCTCGCAGGGGACCGGCGCATCGGTATAAAGCCCGCTGTAAACCAGCGGCTTACGAACCTTTGCGGTCATTGGACACAGGCCCAGCAGCTTCAAAAAACGCAGCCAGTCCGCTTCCTCGGAAAACGCGCGACAGCCCGCATCCACAATCTTTATCCCGCGTTCCATCTGCCGGGGCAGCAGCGGTCCGGCGGTCAGTTCCCGGTAGAGTGCGAGGGTCGCCCGGACATCTTCGAGCGCGTCATGCGCCGCAAATTCAATGCCGAAGAATCCGGCCGCCGCCGACAGAGTGCGCCGCTGCCCGCCCAGCCGGTCTGCAAAAAGCTGCATCGGGTCCTCGGCCCAGCGCAGCTGACCGACATCGACCCCGTAAGCAGCAAGAAAGCCGCGCTCGAACTCGACGTTATAGGCGACAACCTTTCCCGCCGCGGCGAGCAGCTGCACCACCCGCGGCAGCAGCGTGCGGAACGGCGGCTTGTCCTCAACCATCTCACGGGTGATGCCGTTGACCTTGCGCGCGGCAGCCCAGTCGGAATGGCGTTCGGGCGCGCAGTACTCGTTCATCAAAACCGCCCCATCCTGATCCACCATTGAGACCTGCAGCACCTCATCCACCGACGCATCCAGCCCGGTGGTCTCAAAATCCAGCACGATCAGCTCGGTCATCTCTTCATTCCCCCGTCGATTATTCTACCTATTTATTATAGCGGATTCGGAGCGGCGGGTGAAGAGCAGATTTCGCTGGTGCTGCGGGGTATTTTTATTTTCTTTGCCCCTTCTTTGTGGTATACTGAAAGGCAGACTAAACAATCGTTGCCGAAAAGAGGCTTTTTCATGATGGAGTTTGAGAAGCGGTGCTGGGCCGAAATCGACCTGGACCGAATTGAGCAGAATCTCGCGGTGATTCGCCGCCATGCGCCAAACAGTAAGATCATGGCGGTGGTCAAGGCAGATGCTTATGGTCATGGGGATGCAGTAACCGCCGCTACGCTGGAAGCGGCAGGGGCAGACCGGTTCGCGGTGTCCGGTTTTGTCGAGGCACTGCGGCTTCGCCGTGCCGGTGTCACCAGGCCAATTTTGGTGCTGGGGTACACCAGCCCGCAGAAGGCTGCGCTGCTGGCCCGCAACGCGATCACCCAGAGCGTCTATTCTCTGGAATACGCCCGCCAGCTGTCGGCCTCGGCGACCGCTGTCGGAGTTGAGGTGCGGGTGCACATCAAGCTGGATACCGGCATGGGACGGATCGGGTTTGCGGTGCGGGACGATCTTGAGGGTGCGCTGGCCGAGATTGCCGAGGCGACTGCGCTGCCTGGGCTGCGCCATACTGGGGTCTTCACCCATTTTGCGGTGGCGGATTCCGCCGCGCCGGAGGACGTCGATTACACCCACCGGCAGTACGCGCTGTTCCGCGAGGCGGTTGACCGTCTCGCTGCGAAGGGGATCCATTTCGCAACGGTCCATTGCTGCAACTCGGCGGCGACCCTTGCCTATCCCGAATACCAGCTGGACATGGTGCGCCCCGGCATCATTCTTTACGGATACCGGCCCAGCGCCGACGTGCAGTGCGGCGAACTGGCCGGCGCGCTCGAACTCAAGGCGGTGGTAACCCTTGTCAAAGAGGTTCGCAAGGGAGATGACATCAGCTATGGCCGGCTTTTTACCGCGCCGCGGGATATGAAGGTAGCAACCCTGTCGGTCGGGTATGCCGACGGTTACCAGCGGGCGTTGTCCAACCGGGGCATCGTCTCGATCCATGGCCATCCCGCCCCGGTGGTGGGGCGGGTCTGCATGGACCAGATCATTGTCGACGCGAGCGCCGTTCCCCAGCTGCGACAGGGGGACGTAGCCACCATCTTCGGCGGCGGCGCGGCCGATACGGTCGACGATATCGCCGACAAGTGCGGCACCGTCAACTATGAAATCATCTGCGACATCGGGCGGCGGGTGCCCCGGGTCTACACCCGCGGCGGCCGGCCGATTCAGGTAACCGACTATATGGAGTAAATGCCCACCAGACAAAGGGGGATTTCCTTGCGCTACGACATTGTTATGGTGACCTACAACAGCGAGAGATGGCTGGCCGGCTGTGTGCGGGCGCTGGCCGCCGCGGTCTATGACCCGGCCCAGCTGCACCTGATCTTCTCGGACAACGGCTCAACCGACGGCACCCTCGCGGCGCTGGGCCGGCTGCGGGAGGAATTTTCTGATTTTGGCAAAATCACCCTAATTGAAAACAAAAGAAATCTTGGTTTCGGTACCGCCTGCAACCGCGGCGCGGCCGCCGGGGATGCACCGTTGATCTTCTTTCTCAACCTCGACACCGAGATCTTCCCGGATCTTTTTACCCGCATTGATGAGGGAGAAGCCGCACACCCCGAGGCGGGCGGCTTTGAGTGTCGTCAGCTGCCCTGGGAAACCGGCCACCATATCGATCCGGTGACGATGGAAACCAGCTGGGCCAGCGGTGCCGCGCTGGTGGTTCGCCGCCCGGTATTTGAAGCGGTCGGCGGGTTTGACGAACATCTGTTCATGTACTGCGAGGATGTCGATCTCTCCTGGCGGATTCGTGCGGCGGGTTATCCGCTGTACTATCTGCCCCGCGCTGCGGTCACCCATTATTCCTATGAAAACGGGCAGCCCAAGCTGGGCGAGTATGCCGGCAGTTTTTTGGGAAATCTGCTGCTGCGATATAAATTCGGCGGTCTGCGGACCATTCTGCAGGGGCATCAGATGTACCTCGGTGCGCTGCGCCACCCCTTGCATTTTGACGGAGTGCGCCGGGTATTGGCGAGAAACTATCTGCGGCATTTTTTGACCCTCTGGCCGTTTCTGTTCTGGCGGTTTTCCCACCGCGCGGCCTACCGGGCGGGTGTGGCCCGTTTTGCGGGCGGTTTCTCTGCCGACCGGGGGCTTGCCGAATTTGTCCCGCCGCCGGCCGATCCGCCGCTGGTCTCGGTAATCCTTCGCACCTGCGGCCGGCCCGAGACGCTGCGCCGTACGCTGCAAAGCCTGCGGCACCAGACCTATCGTCATTTTGAGCTGATTGTCTCGGAGGACGGTCCGCCTACCGCACAGAAGATGATCGAGGAGGAATTTTCCGATCTTCCGATCCGGTATCTGAATGACGGCGCGCTGCACGGACGGGCCGCGAACGGCAACCGCGGTCTCGCGGCGGCGGATGGGACGCTGTGCAACTTTCTCGACGATGACGACTTTTTCTACCCCGATCACCTGGAGTTGATGGTTGGTCTTCTCTGCGCCCATCCTGAGGCAGATCTGGTACTGGGCAGCGCAATGGCAATGTTTGTCGCGCCGGACGGGACGGTCACCGGTCTCGAGCCGATGATTTTTGATCGAATTGACCGGTTCACAATGTGTCAGAAATGCCGTATCCCGATTCAGACCGTTCTCTTCCGCCGCAGCCTGTTCGAGCAATACGGCGGGTTGATCGAAGGGCTGGACGCCCACGAGGACTGGGGCATGTGGCTGCGGTATCTCGAACATGCACGGCGGATCACACCGCACCAGCCCGATCTGCGCCGGATCACCAGCATTTTTGTGCAGCCGGCGGACCAGGCGCAGGCCGCGCAGCGGATGACCCTCTACCGCGAGAACGACCGGGCCTTTTTTGAGAATGATTCTCTCCGGTTTGATGTGAGCCTTGCAGATATGCGCCGGTACTATGACGACATGATCGCCGACCTGCGGTGTCTTGAGGAGCGGGGTGAACTGCATGATTTCCTCGAGCAGCAGTCCCATCGGGGCGCGAGCGGTTCGAATACCTGAATAAATAAAAAAACCGCATGTTTCCATGCGGTTTTTCTATTATTCTGACTCTTCGGCGGCGAGAAAGCACCCCGCCTCATGGGACTCGATCACCCCAACCGCCTGCAGATACGCATAGATCGTAGTGCTGCCGACAAACCGCATCCCTCGCCGTTTGAGATCGGCCGAAACAGCGTCGGAGAGCTCGGAACGGGTTTTGTCCTGCTCGTGCAGGGTCTTGCCCTTTGTCCAGCTCCACAGGTAGTCCGAGAAGCATCCCCACTCCTGCTGGATTGTGAGAAAGACCGCGGCATTGTTTATCGCCGCATCGATCTTGCGCCGGTTGCGGATGATCTGTGCATCGGCGCAGAGTGCCTGCCGTTTCTTATCATCATACCGGCTGATTGCCACCGGATCAAAGTTGTCAAATGCCCGGCGGAATGCCTCGCGCTTATTGAGCACGCACTCCCAGGAAAGACCTGCCTGAAAGCACTCGAGCAGCAACAACTCAAACAGCTTGCCATCCTCCCGTACCGGAACGCCCCACTCGTGGTCATGGTAATCGAGATACCGCTGGTTTTTGGGGTTTGCCCACCGGCAGCGCCGGCGGCCGTCGGCCCACTCCATATTGCACGCTCCTCTCTGCGGATCACCTGCCGGCGCGATACTTGGGCAGTACCGCCGCCTCGGAGAAATCCTCCCGGTCAAGGGTCAGGTTTGGATTGTAGAACGGGTCGTGCAGCAGCCCGTCGCCATATCGCTCCTTGAGCCGCGCCTGTTCTCCCTCGAACCGCTCTTTCGCCGCGCCCCGTTTATCCTGCCCGCGGCTCTTGCTCTCGCAATGGTAGGCCTCGGAAAACGGGGTAAACAGGATCCGCAGCCCGGCCCAGCGCAGCCGCAGACAGAAATCAACGTCATTGAAAGCGACGGTAAACTCCTCATCCAGCCCGTTTATCCGATCGTAATCCGCGGCGCCGACCATCAGCATTGCGGCGGTCACCGCCGAGAATTCCTGTACGGTGGACAGGCGGAACAGGTAGCCGCTGTGGCCCCGCTTTGCGTATTTGTGGCTGTGGCCCGCATAACCGCCCAGGCCGGTGATGACCCCGGCATGCTGGATCGTGTCGTCGGGATAATAGAGCATCGCGCCGACCGCGCCGACATCGGGCTGCTGGGCGAGCATCAGCATCTGCTCGATCCAGTCGGGGGTGATGATCTCAATGTCGTTGTTGAGCAGCACCAGATACTCGCCCCGCGCAGCACGGCGGCCGAAGTTATTGATCGCCGAAAAATTGAAGCCGCCCTCATACCGCTCCACCCGCAGATTGTCGTGAACCGACTGCTGTTCCTCGTAGAACCGGAAGGTTTCAGCCTGGGTGGAATTGTTCTCGATGATGATGACCTCAAACCGGGGCCAGCTGGTTTTGGTATAGATGCTCATCAGGCAGCGGCTGAGCTCCTCGACATGATCCATGTTGGGAATCAGGATTGAGACCAGCGGTTCACCCGTGATCTCATAGTTGACCCGATAGGTCGAGGGGAACAGCCCATCCTCAGCCTGTCCGGCTACCCCAACCCGCTCGAGATGTGCATCGATCGCCCGCTTTGCAGCAGCGGTGACATAGGGCTTTGTTTCCACCCCACCGCTGGTGCTGCCCTCATGCAGCCGCCAGTAGTAGAGCACACGGGGGATGTGGCAGATCTTTTTCGCGGTCTCGGTCAGCCGGAAAAAGAGGTCGTGATCCTGACTGCCGTCAAACTCCGCCCGCAGCCCGCCGACCTCCCAGAACCGCTCGGCCGGGAAGGCGGCGATATGGCAGATATAGTTGCAGCCCCGCAGGTAATAGGGAGAGTAGTCCGGCTTGAAATGGCCAGTGCGGGGACGCAGATAATCCCCGCTGAAAAGCGCCTCGTCGCTGTAAATAAAATCCGCGCCCTCCGACGCTGCCTTTGCCAGCTCATAGCAGGCGTTCGGCGAGAGGATATCGTCGTGATCCGCAAGCGCGAGATAGCTGCCGGTCGCCAGCTTTGCGGCGGCGTTGGTATTCTCGCTGATGCCGGCGTTGCGGTCGAGCCGCTGATACCGGATCCGCTCGCTGCGGCAATCGGCGACAATCTGCCGCACATAGGCGTGGTCGGAATCGCTGGCATCGGCCAGACACAGCTCGCTGTTCTCATAACTCTGGTTCAGAAAGCTCGAGAGGAATTCCTTGAGGTACTGCGGGTCGGTATTGTACAGCGCGGTACAGATGCTGATCTTCGGCCAGCGGGAAGTATCCTCCCGCCGCTCGCGTTCGAGCTCGGCACGGGGAGGCAAGAAACGCCCCTTTTTGCTGCGAAGCCGGCGCCGGGCAAAGCCAGCCGCCCGGCCCAGCGTAAAGCCGACGCCATCCTCCCGCAGCATTTTGAAGAAGAGTTTGCCGAGTTCGCTGAATCGTTTGAGTCGCTGCATAATCGCTCCTTACAAGATCAAATTGGTCAAAACAGGGCGGTCCGATGGGCCGCCCCGCATGGATTTACTTATAGCCGTAGTTCTCGTACTTGAGGGTGAAATGAGGATTGTAATAGGGATCCCCTGCCCGCAGCAGCGCGGCATACTTCTGGCGGAACCGCTCCCGCTCGCCGGCATACCGCTGAGCATTTTCTCCCTTAGTATCAAGGCCGCGGCTCTTGCTCTCATAGTGATATGCCTCAGCGTAGGGGGTGAAAACATTCAGCAGTCCTTTCTCCCGCAGCCGCAGGCAGAAGTCCACATCATTATAGCTGACCGCAAACGCCGTCTCGTCCAGCCCGTCCAGTTCCCGGTAAAGCGCGGCCTTGACCATCAGGCAGGCGCCGGTAACCGCACTCATGTTCTGCGCGGTCGACAGCCGGTAAAGGTCCCCAAGATTCCCCCGTGGCAATCCCTTGTGGCTGTGGCCGGCGCTGCCGCCGATGCCGATAAACACCCCGGCATGCTGGATCGTGTCGTCGGGATAATAAAGCAGCGCGCCTACCGCGCCGACGTCCGGCCGCTGGGAGTACATCAGCAGTTCCCGGATAAACCCATCGGACAGCAGTTCGACATCGTTGTTGAGCAGCAGCAGATGTTCGCCCTTTGCGTGCTGTGCACCCAGATTATTGATTGCGGAAAAATTAAATGATCCCTCATACCGCACCAGCCGGCAGTTGCCATACCGGGGCAGCTCCTCCCGGTAAAAATCGAAGGTCTTCTGCTCGGTCGAATTGTTCTCAATCACCAGCACCTCGAGCCGGTCATAACCCGCCCGTTTCTGCAAGCTGTCCAAGCAGCGGCGCAGGTCGTCGACATGGTCCTTGTTCGGGATGAGCACCGAGACCAGCGGTTCGCCGGAAATTTCATACCGGATGCGGTAGCTGCCCGGCCCTTTCTCCTGCGCCGTCACCTTACCAGAGAGCCCCAGCCGCTCAAGCTGGGCCCCAATCGCGGCGGCCCCAGCCTCGATCGCATAGGGCTTTGCCGAGATATCGCTGGCGGTCGACCTTGCGTGGCTGCGCCAGGCATAGAGCACCTTGGGAATGTGGTGGACCCTTTTTGCCTTCTCGGTCAGGCGGAGAATCAGGTCAAAATCCTGCGCGCCGTCATACTGCGCCCGTTCCCCACCGCCGGCCTGCTCGAGCAGCGTGCGGCGAAAAGCCGACAGATGGGTGATGTAATTACACCCGCGCAGCGTGTCGGGGGAAAAATCGGGCTTAAAATGATACTCCCGCAGTTTTTTCAGGTCGGCGCTGAGCACTACCTCATCGCTGTAAAGGAAATCCGCTCCGGTCTCGCCGATCGCCTTGGCCAGTTCATACAGCGCATTGGGCCACAGCAGATCGTCGTGATCGAGCAGCGCGAGATAATCCCCTTTTGCCTCGGCAAAACCAATATTGGTATTGGCCGAGATGCCGCCGTTTTTAGCCAGCCGGATATAGTTGATCCGGTCATCCTTGACCGCACGGCAGAACTCCCCCACCTCCGGGTGCTGGCGATCGCTGGCATCCACCAGCACCAATTCCAACTTGCGGTAGCTCTGGCCGAGCACGCTGCGAATCATCTGTTTGAGGTAGATGAGCGGTGTATTGTAGAGGGGCACCACAACGCTGAACAGCGGCATAACCGGCAGCTTCGCCGTGCGCTGCGCGTGCAGCTCCCGCCGCAGCGGAAGATCGGCCCGGTGCTGCCAGGGATCGCGCCCCAGCATCAGATCGACCCGAAATGCCGCCTCCCGCCAGGTCGCCTCGACCCCGCGGGTGGCAAGGCAACGCGCGCCACGCGCCGCCAGATCCAGCGCTTTTGCGGGAACCAGGTTGCGGCGGATCGCCCTGCCGACGCTGTCCCGCTCCTCGGTCTGCGGGCGGGGCTGGGAATCTCTGCTCATGCGCCCGCTCCCTCCCCTGCGCTCTGGCCGAGCGACTTGTAAGCGGCGCAGACCTCCTCGACCGGCCCATCCATCCGGATATGACCGTGATCGAGCCAGGCTACCCGGTTGCACAGCCGCTCGATCTGATCAATCGAATGGCTGACGATGAGCACCGTTGTCCCGCCGCTCATCAGCTCCCGCATCCGCTGCTCGCATTTTTTCTGGAACAGAAAGTCACCGACCGACAAAATCTCGTCGGCGATCAGAATGTCCGGCTTGGTAACGGTGGCAATCGCAAAGGCAATCCGGGCCACCATGCCGGAGGAGTAGTTTTTCAGCGGCACGTCCAGAAAATTCCGCAGCTCGCTGAAATCGACGATCTCGTCAAACTTCGCGTCGATAAAGGCAGGCTCGAGTCCCAGCACCGCCCCGTTGAGGTAGATGTTCTCCCGCGCGGTGAGATCCATGTCAAAGCCGGCGCCCAGTTCGATCAGCGGGGCAATGGTACCGCGCACCACCGCCGTGCCGCTGGAGGGCTTGAGCACCCCGGCCACGATCTTGAGCAGGGTGGATTTGCCGCTGCCGTTGAGCCCGACCAACCCGTAAACGTCCCCCTTCTCCACCGTCAGCGAGACATCGGTCAGCGCGTAAAACTCCTCAAATTTAAGGGTGCCCTTGACCCGCTTGATAAAGTATTCCTTGAGGTTGTCGACCCGTTCCTTGGCCATGTTGAACCGCATCGAAACGTCCCGCACTTCGATCATGCTCATATCCGAAACTCCCTTTTCTCAGATATACAGGACGAAGCGGTCCTGCGATTTTTTGAAGAGCGCAAGCCCCAGCACCAGCGCCACAAGGGCGGACATACAGGTGCCGATCCACGCGTTGATCCCGGGGAACTCGCCGTAGATGACAAAGTCCCGGAACATACTGACAAACCAGTACATCGGGTTGAAGGGGATCACCGCACGGGCCCAATCCGGCAGGATGCTCACATCATACATAATGGGGGTGAGGTACATCAACGCGGTGACAGCAACCCCATACAGGTGCATGATGTCCCGGAAGAAGACGGTGCCTGCAGCCAGAATCAGCCCGACCCCGAAATTAAAGACAAAGAGAATCACCATCGGCACCCAGAATAGCAGCACCGTTGCGTGGACCGGAGTACGGGTAAAAACCATGACCAGAATCAGCGCGATCAGGCTGAAGATCATATTGACAAAGGAAAAGGCGACCTTTTCCAGCGGGAAGATGTATTTGGGAATATAGACCTTTTTAATCAGCGGTGCAGCACTCAGCACGCTGCTCATCGCCGTTTGGGTCGCCTCGGAGAAGAAGTTGTACATCAGCTGACCGGTGAGCAGATAGACCGCAAAGTTGACCTCCACATCTCCGCGGTTCATCTGGGTCATTCGAAAAATCTGGCTGAAGACGACATACATGACCAGCATCATCAGCAGCGGGTTGAGCACGCTCCAGAGCATCCCCAACGCGCTGCGCCGGTATTTGACCTTGATATCCCGGCTGATCAGGTTGTTCAGCAGGTGGCGATAGCGCCAAAAATCCTTAACATAGGGTTTGACCTTTTCGACCATCAGTCCGCCCACCTCTTAAAGTAGTCAAAATTCTGCTGTGCAAATCCGGGGTGTTTGCTGTCCTTCTCGCTGGTCAGCAGCGGAACACCGGCATCCGGCCACTCCACACCAATCGTCGGATCATTCCAGGGGATGCCGCCCTCATCGCCGGGGGCATAGTAATCGGTGCACTTGTAGGTAAACTCGGCCTCGTCCGAGAGCACCAAAAAGCCGTGGGCAAAGCCCTCGGGAATATAAAACATCCGCTTGTTCTCCGCAGAGAGAACCTCACCGGTCCATTTTCCGAAAGCGGGGCTGTTCGGCCGGCAGTCGACCGCGACGTCAAAGACCTCGCCCGAGACCACCCGCACCAGCTTGCCCTGCGGGTGCTCTTTCTGGAAATGCAGGCCCCGCAGCACACCACGGCTGCTCTTGGACTGGTTGTCCTGCACGAACTCCCGGTCAATGCCGCCCTGTGCGAAATCGCGGCGGGTATAGGTCTCCATGAAGTAACCCCGGGCATCTCCAAAAACCTGCGGTTCGATGATGATAACGCCGGGCAGTTCGGTCGGAATAAAATTAAATTTGCTCATGATATTACGCTCCTCTATCTTCCTGCGTCTTTGAGACTGTACGAAATAGACGCGCTCTAACTCATTGTGTATTTTATCACAGTCATCTTCAAATTTCCACTTAAACGACAGGATTGTTTTTCTTCTGTTTCCTTTTTTATCTCAAAATAAAAAAATACGGCCAGCAAAGCTGGCCGCATCTTTCAATTTTTGCCGTTTTCAGCGGATTTACCGCTC